>CAZWSD010000157.1:0-7468 GCA_964636535.1 uncultured Acidobacterium sp.
CATGCGCTTTTGACGCCGGCATCACTCACTGCTCACCACCTTTGCGCCTGTATTCTTCGCCCGCAGATGGACGATCCACCGCGCCATGGCCACAATCTGCGCGCCTGGCAAATATTCGTGCCCTGGCATATTCGTTCCCGGCTCCCCAAACTTTATGATGCGCGCAAGATCGAGCTGTTGCTCCGCAGGCTTCGCGTGCAAGGGGATCTGCTTCCACTTCCCGGTTGCGAGGCTTTGCGGCTTCCTGGGGAAATCCGCGCCCCAGCGATGCATCGCAACGCCGTCAGGGCTGTGGCAGGTCGCGCAATATTCCCGGCAAAGCGCCTTCCCGTCGAGATGGCTGGATGCCTCCACGGCCTGTACGGCCGGGGTCCACGTAGCCAGTTCCTGTTGGAGGTGCGTCTTGCTGTCCGGACTCTTCAGGCTGGCGAGATAGGCCACGAGATCGTCACCGCGTTGGTTACGAAACAGGTAGGCATACGAGGGCATGATGGAATGCGGGCTCACCGCACGTGGATCGATGAGATGAATCCTGAGCCAAAGTGGGGAGCGCCTGCTGCCCACGTTGCTCAGGTCCGGCCCCTGGCGGCGATTGCCGATCAGCGGCGGCTGCTCCCGCTGCACGTGGTACACGTTGCTGGCAGGCCCCCACAGCAGCACATCGCGAGTGTGCGGGCGCACGTACTGCGAGTGGCAGTGAATGCAGCCTTCGCTGATGTAGACGCGGCGCCCCCGCTCGACCATGGTCTGATCCGAGGTCGAAGCGGACGGATGGCCTGCGCGAATGACCTGCTCCACGCCGAGCGAAACCAGGCACACCGCGGCCACGGCCAGCATCTCGCGCCAGTAGCGCCGCCCGGCAAACCACAGGGCCGGAACTGCGAAGATCGGAGCAACGAAGGCGATAAATCCAGCCGGCACGCGGTGCAAGTGCTGCGCCATGCCAATGCCCATCGCCGACCCGCCCCATCCCGCAACCGCATAAATCAAGGCTGCCTGCCGCGCACGATGCTTGGCCTCCGCAACCAGGAGATAAGCCGGATACGCCACCAGCGCCACCGAGTAGAGCGAGACGCCGGCGGGGTAGAGCCAAGCCGCCACGCCCGCGTGCACTGGGTCCTGCAGGAAAAGGCATGCACCGGCGAGCAGCACAAATGCTGACGTGAGCGTCGTAGCTAGACCTCGCCGCGCCAGCAGCCAGGCTGCGACCAGCGCAGCCAGCAGATGGATCAATCCGGTCCGCCACAGATCGGCGGAGCTCGCCCATGCCCCGGAATGGAGCGCAGGCGAGTGCTGCATGATGTAGAAGGCCGCCGAGTCAAACCACACCAGAGCGGTGAACCAAAGCACAACCAGTGCAAATCGGTTCGGCTGTGCGGCGTCGCGTGGTACAGGGATGACCTCTTCCAGTGGCAACGCCTGTGCAGCGGCAGGCACACAGGCCACCATCAGCACGGAGACCGCGATCGCGATGGCAGTGGGAGGAGCCGTAAAGAGCGCAGGGATGTTGCTGATGAAGTAGGCGGCTCCGGTGCCGAAGGCGATCTTGACCAATGGCCGGCGGGCGCCCATCCACAAAGGCAGGTGCGTGACGAGCGTCACGGTGAGCATGCCAAGCGATACGCCGACGAGCGCCGCGACGGCCAAGGCGCCAGCCGGCCCCAACGGCAACAGTGTGGACATAGCGGCCATCGCGCAGCCCAGCAACGATTCCCGCAGGCGACGCGCCGGGTTCGCTTCCGGCCTAAACCATGCGGCGGCAAGGCTGGCCAGAATGCCACCCAGGGCCATCGCGGCCATCACCGCCTTGAGGTGCGCGGCGGAAAGGCCCAGATCGTCGAGCCGTTCCAAAAATCCGAACTGCGCGAAAATCAGAAAATAGGTATATGTACCCGCAACAAGCACAATCCCACGCCAGCCACTCCAGAGGCCGGCGCGCGACTCCGTTTCCCGAATCCCTTTATTCAGCAAGAGCGATCCAATCCCTGCGCAACCCCACCCACTGAATGGCGGCAAACATTGCGTCCGTAAGCGCAACAGCGAGCCAGGCCGACTGCATCATTCCAATTGCAACCTCAGAGATTACAAATATCGCTATCGCGGTGCGAAACAGCGCCGTGATGAGCCATTGGGTGCGCCAGCAGGCGCCCCTGACGGTCCTGGCAAGCGCGCTGTCTGGAATCATCAGGTAACTGGCCCCCACGCAAAGCACAAACACCCCAACGTAGCTCGCGTAGAACAGCGGCCTGGGCGCGCGCGTGACGCCCATCATGCGAAGTGTGAAGGCGGGGTCGAACAGGAGCAGCAGGCCGGTCGACGTATCACAAAGTCCGGCTGCGTAGTGGTAGAGCCGAATAGCTGTGCGAGGCTTCATTGGACCATTGCCTCCCCTGCGCGCGCTGGAACTTTTTTGGCGCCATCTTTCGCCGCGGCCGCGGCACCGCTCCGCAACCGGCGCGTCATCCAGTAGAGCCAGTCGATGGAGCCGGCGGCCATGGCCAGTCCCACAACCAGCCGCAGCCAGTAGATGGCGTTTCGCAACGGGCCAGGCACCATGGTGAAGACCGGATGTGCGCCCTCGATCCATCCGGCATAAAACATAATCACGACGTAGACGAAGGTTCCCAATTGCCAGGCCCAAAATGCCCAGCGGGAGCCAAAAACATCGCCATCATCGCCCAGCATCATCACCAGCATCAGGATCAGCAGCGTCGTTACGAACCCGGCCATGGCCATCAGCGAGTGACCCACCAGACCGTCAGTGAACTTGAAACGGTTGAGGACGCCGGGCAGGAAGATGATCCAGCCCGATACCAGCAGCATTGCCCACCATGCATAGGTGGCCCGCAGCCAGATGCGAGCCGCCGGCCGCCATTCAAACGCGCCATAGTATTTAGGCAGCAGCGGCGCCCACACCAGCACGGTCGCCAGGCCCCAGTACTGCGCCGGGTTGCTGTTGCTGGCGTCGTAGCGGCCCAGGCTGATGCACAGGATGGACTCCAGGACGAAGACCACCCAGCAGATCTGCAGCCAGCGCGCGGGCTCGCGGTTTCGCCTGGTCACGCCGTAGGGGACCAGGAACAAAATGAGAACCGTGACGAGTACAGATTCAAGCTGGCTCGCGCCGGTCGGTCCTCCCGTGGCCGGATTCACGGGCGGATAGATGTTCGGACTGCAGGCAATGTAGATGAGAAACGGAACGATCAGCAGCACGACCAATCCCGCAAACTTTGCCGCGAGCGCAGCTATGGAATCAAGCTTTCCGTGCCAGTCGCGGACCAGCGCCAGCAATAGAACGCCCCACAGAAACAGGATCGACAACGGAAAGAAGACGCGGACATAACCGGTCCAGTCCAGAAACAGCTTTCCCGTGGTATGCCCCCTGAGCCATGACACCGTGCCCAGCGCAAGCGCGGCCGACCATAGCACCAGCGCTGCTTTGCTCCACGATGCAATACGGCCGCGGTCGGCGCGGTAGACGCGGATCGCCCAGCCCACCAGCGGCAGACTGGTCCATCCGTAGAGCTCCAGATCCATGTGGACCGGCATCCATCGCCCATAGCTCAAGGGAGCAATCCAGTTGCCTGCTCCCGGATAGAGCAGCAGAATGGCAATCCATACACCGATGCAGTTTGCAAAGACCAGCCATGCCAGGCTGTGCCATGTGGCTTGCGCCACGACTGTCGAATCCAGCCCACGGTCGGTCCCAGGCTTCCATGCCGTTGAGGATGCAGTGGACATCTTCACTTCACCCCTTGAGCGGCTTCGACCCGCGGCTCGCGTGCATCCACCACTCTGCCGTCCCGCATCTCTACCAGTCGGTGGCAGCGTTCGGCGAGGGCACGGTCGTGCGTGGCCATGATGAGCGTGATGCGCTCGGTCTGGACCAATTCGAGAAGCAGTTCAAAAATCTGCGTGCTGGTTCGTTCGTCAAGCGATCCTGTCGGCTCATCGGCCAGCAGAATCTCAGGCCTGTTCATCAGTGAACGGCAAAGCGCGGTCCTTTGGCGTTCCCCGCCGGAAAGCTTCTGGATGGGCTGCTTGAGCCGGTGGGCAATTCCGGTACGCTCGGTAAGCTGCAGCATGCGCTCACGCGCGGCATCGCGCGGCGTGCCGGCAGCCACCGCCGGAATCAGGCAATTCTCTTCCAGGGTCAGGCCGGGAATCAGGTGATGCAGTTGAAAGACAAACCCGATCTGGTGGCGCAGCAAGTGCAGGGTCGAGCGTCCCGGCTCCAGCCTCGCGTCATGCACATAGATGCTGCCCGCGGTCGGTGTGTCCAATCCTCCCAGCAGATGCAGGAGCGTGCTCTTGCCGCAGCCGGAGGGCCCACATAGCGCAACCGTCTGCCCGGTCGCCGCCTCAAGATCGACCCCGTTCAGCACGTGGATCGCGCCCTGCTCGTAGCTCTTCCACACGTCAACCGCGCGCAAAACGCTGGCGACTGGTGCAGGTTGCTCTTCGAGGAAGAAGTTATTCAAAGCGAAGCGCCTCCACTGCGCGAACCCGCATGGCATACATGGCAGGATAAAGCGCTCCGGCCACGCCGGTGAGCAGCGCAAGCACGACGACGGCGGCCATCACCCACGGCTGCATGTGCGAGTCGATGTATCCATGCAGGGCTGGAATCATCTTGAGCCCAAAAACCACCGCGCCGCCGATCACCAGCCCGGCTATGGCGCCGACAAGCGCGACAATTCCCGATTCGCCAAAGATCATGGCCGCAATCTGGGCATTCGAGAAACCATTCACGCGCAGAATCGCCAGCTCGCGAATGCGTGTGAAGACCGACATGATCATCGTGTTGGCCACGCCGAGTCCGCCCAGAAGGAGGCCGCAAATGCCCACGGCCCATGCGGTTGCCTTCAAGATTCTGAATTGAGAATAGCTATGGTCAAACTCCTGGTTGCGCAGCGCAATCAGCGTCGGAAATTGCTTCGCCACCTCTTGCTTGAAGGCCGCCGCGTCACTCGCATTCTTCAGCTTCACGGTTATCACTGAGGATGAATCCCGCTTATGGAAAAACTGCTGCGCCAGCGGAAGCGGCATAAAGACACCGCCGTCTTCAAATCCATTCTTCAACTTCACAATGCCGATGACCGGAAACTTCTGATAGCCAATCGCCACCTGCTCGCCCAGTCTGGCTTTCAAGAAATTTGCTGCGCGCTGGCCCAGGATCACGCCGTCTTTCACGCTGCCAAAGTCCGCGCGCCTGCCCTCCATCCATTTCGCACTATTGAGCCTGGCATCCTGTGGCGTCACGCCAAAGCAGGTAATGATGGGGTGATCCGTACTGCTCACCACACCAAACAGCACCGGGTTGGCATGCTCCACCATCTTCCACGAGCGAATCTGGCGCACAGCCGCATTCGGCACGCTGCTGAAGAACAGGTCGGAGACGTCCTTTTCAAACACCACGATCTGGCTGTTGTCAGAGAGCAGGCCGGAGAACATGGCGACAGCGCCCTGCAGAATGGTGACCACCGTGAGCATGGCCGCCACGCTGAATGCAATCCCGGCAATGCTGATGCCGGTGCGGACGCGATGGCGGCTGAGATTCGTCAAAATCAGCTTGAGAAAGATCATAGACTTGCGACTTGCGGGGCCCTGGATAGCGCGTGCATTTCAGACTGGAAGCGTTCGATTGTTTCAGCCAGGAACACCAGCCTGGCTCGCTGCACCGAGAGCTTTGCAATCACCCGGTCGCTCATCCGAATCAGGCGATGGGCGCGCCGCAGCGATGCTTCCATGCCAATGGCAAGAGCCAGGTTGGGCCGCAGCATTTCGGCGTCGCGCGCTGCCGTCTTACCGCCCTCATCCCCGGTATGCAGAATATCCTTCAAATCATCCAGGATCTGATAACAGAGACCCCATGCCACCGAGAGGCGCTCCAGCAGGCAGATTTCGCGCGGGCTGGCCTCGCCCACAATCGCCGGCAGCACCAGCGCCAGGCGAATCAGCGAGGCGGTCTTGCCAATTGCGATCTGCCGGTAAAGCTGCCCGTGCCGACCGTGATCTTCCAGGTGCAGGTCGCGGCTTTGCCCGTTCAGCAGACCCGCTACGCCAAGATGCTGCTCTACGTATTCGAGCGCCGCGCTACCCGTCTGGGCCGGCGCCGTTGCCACTGCCTTCCAAAGCAGGCTGTAGGCGCGGTTGATAAAAGCCAGAGCCGAAAGAATGGCTGCTCCCTCGCCATAAGTGCGATGCACGCAGTCCGATCCGCGCCGCAGGAGCGCGTCGTCCATGCAGGGCAGGTCGTCGAAGATCAGCGACGCTGTGTGGAAGTATTCGACCGCAACGGCGAGGAGTTCCGAACTCGTCTCCGTCAGGTCATACGAGCGACCGAGCCGGAAAGCCAGCTCGGCACGAATCATGTTGCCGGGATGCCGCAGCGTTTCGCCCACGGCACCGGCCAGATGCGGCTCCAGGTCGCACGGCATCGGCAGTTGTGACTGAAAGGCCGCCCTGAGCCTCGCGGCTGGAGACATGTTGAACGCTGAATTCATGCAGGCAAGTCCGTCCTCGGGATGCAAGTGACGTCAGACTGGCTCCTCAAGGACAATCACTGCAACGGGGCTCTGCCGGTGGCCCCTCCATCCCCGCCTCGCGCTCAGCGCAAGGCATGTCTTTGATTCCCAGTGAATCACGGTCTCATTTTATCGGCATGACACGCAGATGACGCTTCACTTAAGACTTCTCCATCTGCGGCCATATTCGCGGAGCCGTCATCCTTAGCGTAACTGCCTTTTCAACCAGGCACATTACAATATGTTCATTCTGTCCTGGATTGATTGACCAAACACCCATTGGTTCGTCAGATTGGGTTCAGGAAAGGTACCTTCTCTTTCAGAAATTCAAGAGAACCTCCGAGGAAAACTTATGCATTTGTTCCCGTTCCGGGTTTCAGCTCGTCGCCGACCTGGCGGCGCAGCTTGGCGGCGCGCCATGCTTTCGCTGGCCGCGCTGTCGTGTTTTGCTTTCACGGCTTCTGCCGCGCTCGCACAATCCGATTTCCAAATCAACCCCGCCAACAGCAAAGTCGAGTTCAATCTCGGCGGCTTTCACGAGGTCAACGGCGTCTTTTCAGTGACGAGCGGCAACGTCACGTTCGACAAGAGTTCCGGCAAGATGAGCGGCAGCATTGTCGTAAGCGCGGCAAGCGGCAACAGCGACAACTCGGCCCGGGACAAGACGATGAAGAAAAGCGAGTTGCGCGTCAAGAAGTTCCCGCAGATCACCTTCGCGCCCAGCCATTTTACCGGGACCTTGAATGCCGCCGGCGCCTCGACGATCCAGGTGCATGGGCTTTTCTCGCTCATCGGCAAAGCGCACCAGATCGTGGTCCCCATGACGGTTCAGATCCATGGGAATCAATGCACCGCCGCGGGCACATTCACCATTCCGTACGTCTCGTGGGGTATGAAGCAGCCCTCCATGATGTTCATGAAAGAGGCAAAAGACGTAAAAA
>CAZWSD010000158.1:0-7388 GCA_964636535.1 uncultured Acidobacterium sp.
CGGCGCCGGCGGCGGCATGGAGGGTGACTCCGGCTGAGTTTCCACTACGAAACTGCCCGGGGCCGGAGGCTCCTGAGTTTCAGCGGTAGATTCATGCCTCGGGGTGGACCGCTTCCCTTGTATTTCGTGTTTGGAAGGGGTCGCGGCAACCGGCGGCTCTTCGGGAGTATGCGTAAGATTGGGGCCTTCATCAAGATAGGAAGGGCTAAGGGGCGCCAGTCCAGAGGACGGGAGCTCCTGTCCGATTTTGCCTGTGGACTCGGAGAGATTCGGTCCACGCTTCGAGCGTCTTCTCATGCGTTCGCGCATCCATTCACGCATAGTCTTTATAGTTGAGGATGTAACACAGTCGGCAGGCCATCGCAAACCGTACTGTCAGGAGATGAACAAATAGAGTCACGCATAACCTGCAAATCAGGGTCACTCGTAACCCTGGAAGGGGTGGGGATCCGACAGGAAAATGGGCACAGTGCTAGCATCAGAATGGGTGGTTGATTTGGCGTTGCGCGCCACCAGTGGTCTACTGAAAACGCACGCCTTAGGAAGTGTTCAGCAATTTAAAGGAGAGAGTTTCCATGGCAGTGAAGGTTGGAATCAATGGTTTTGGCCGCATCGGCCGTAATGTTCTGCGCGCATCCCTCGGCAATCCTGACATCGAAGTTGTGGCCGTCAACGACCTGACGAGCCCCGCGACGCTGGCGCACCTGCTCAAGTATGATTCGATTCTCGGCAATCTGAAGTCGGACGTGACGGCGACCGACGATTCGATTTCAATCGACGGCAAGAAGCTGAAAGTGTTCGCCGAGAAGGACCCGGCCAAGCTGCCGTGGGAATCAGTGGGCGCGCAAATTGTAGTGGAATCGACCGGTCGTTTCACCGACGCCGCCGCAGCGAAGAGCCACCTGGGCAAGACCGTGAAGAAGGTCATCATTTCTGCTCCGGCGACCAACGAGGACATTACCGTGGTGCTAGGTGTGAACGAAGGCAAGTACGACCCCGCGAAGCACAACATCATTTCGAATGCGTCCTGCACGACGAACTGCCTTGCGCCGCTGGTGAAGGTGATGCATGAGAGCTTTGGGCTGGTTTCGGGCATTATGACGACGATTCACAGCTACACGAACGACCAAGTGATTCTGGACTTTCCGCACAAGGACTTGCGCCGCGCCCGCGCTGCCGCGATCAATATGATCCCGAGCTCGACCGGAGCCGCGAAGGCGCTGAAGCTGGTGATCCCCGAGATGGCCGGGAAACTGGACGGTTTTGCCATCCGCGTCCCAACGCCAAACGTTTCGGTGGTCGACCTCACCTTCATTGCTGAGAAGCCGGTGAGCGTAGAGAGCGTAAACAAGGCGGTGGAAGATGCGTCGAAGGGTGCGCTGAAGGACATCCTGGGCTACGAGACGGCTCCGCTGGTGTCGAGCGACTTCAAAGGTGACGCCCGTTCGTCGATCTTCGATTCGCAGCTGACCAAGGTGCTGGGCCAGTCGGTGAAAGTCATCAGCTGGTATGACAACGAATGGGGCTACTCGAGCCGCGTTCGCGACCTGATTCTCTTCCTTGCGAAGAAGGGCCTGTAGAACAGGGCCGATTCGCTGCGATTACTGGCCCCAGGCCCGTGGATGATCGGGCCCGGGGGCCTATGACCTGCGAAGAAGCGCCGCTGTTTTTTTCTCTCGGCGGGCCGAGGAATTCCCTTATGCGCCAAAATATTGCCGGAACTTCACCATATGAGCCGCTGATCGGATTTTCGCGGGCTGTCCGCGCAGGCAATGCCGTGTACGTTTCCGGGACCGGCCCAGTGGGGGCGGATCAGGAGGACGTTGCCGCGCAAACGCGCCAGGCGCTTGGATTGATTCAGGCTTCTCTGGAGAAAGGCGGCGCGCGTCTGGACCAAGTTGTTCGCACCCGCATGTATCTTACCCATGCCGAGGACTGGGAGATTGTAGGACAGGTCCACGGCGAGTTTTTCGGCTCGATACTGCCAGCCACCACGATGGTGGTGGTGGCCAAGCTTCTGAATCCTGCCTGGCGTATCGAAATCGAAGCTGACGCAATCCTCGATTCATGACAACGATTCTCAACGGAGAAAATTCCATGTCGAAACTCTCGATTCGCGACCTCGATCTCGCTCACAAGCATGTGTTCATGCGCGTGGACTTCAACGTGCCGCTGACCGAAGACGGGTCGGAGATCGCCGATGATACGCGCATCCGCGAGACACTGCCCACCATCCACTATGCGTTGCGCCATAAGGCAAAGTTGATTCTCGCCTCCCATCTGGGACGGCCCAAAGGCAAGGTGAATCCGAAATACAGCTTGCGCCCGGTGGTGGACCGCCTGCGGACGCTGCTGGATCACGATCTGAGCGAGCGCGTAAACGTTGCGTTTTCGCCTGATTGCGTGGGTGATTTAGCGAAAGAACTGGCGCTGCAGCTGGAGTCTGGGCAGGTGTTACTGCTCGAAAACCTGCGCTTTCACGCCGAGGAAGAGGCCAACGACCCCGAGTTTGCCAAGAAGCTTGCCTCATTGTGCGAGATTTATGTGAACGACGCCTTTGGCAGCGCGCATCGCGCCCATGCTTCAACCGAAGGCATTACGCATTTTGTGAAGCAGTCGGCGGCCGGGCTGCTGATGGAAAAGGAACTCCAGTACCTGGGCAAAGCGCTTGAGAATCCGGCACGACCCTTTGTGGCGATCATTGGGGGGGCCAAGGTTTCCGACAAGATCAAGGTAATCGACAATCTGCTTAACAAGGTGGACGCTCTGCTGATTGGCGGCGGGATGGCATACACCTTCCTGAAGGCGCAAGGTCAGGAAGTGGGCAAGTCGCTTGTGGAAGCCGATAAGCTGGACATCGCCAAGCAGGCTCTGGACAAGGCCAGGGCCAAGGGGGCGCGTTTCCTGCTGCCGCTGGATCATATCCTTGCCGACAAGTTCGCTGCTGATGCCAACACCGCGGTGTTTGAAGGCACGGGAGCCTTCCCGGCCGAGTGGATGGGCCTTGACATCGGTCCGAAGACAGTCGATTTATTCACCAAGGAGATTGGCGAGGCGGAGACAATTGTATGGAACGGGCCGATGGGCGTGTTTGAGATGCCAGCCTTTGCCAAGGGCACGACGGCGGTGGCGAATGCTGTAGCTGCGAACGAGGACGCAACCTCGATAATCGGTGGGGGCGACTCGGTTGCGGCGGTGAAGCAGGCCGGTGTGGCGGACAAGATCAAGCATATTTCCACGGGCGGGGGCGCAAGTCTTGAGTTCCTGGAAGGCAAGAGACTGCCGGGCGTGGAGGCGTTAACCGAAAAGTAGCTTCCCAGCGAGTGCGAACAGGTGTAAAAGGGCGTCATGCAGATACTTCTTGCGGCGCCCTTTCTGGTTCTGGCTGCGATCCTGTTCACTCTTTTGTCTGCCTTCGGAAACCTGAGAAGGTTTGCGATAACCGTCCCTGCGGGCGTACTGGCATTTGGTCTTGGTGGCGCGGAAGGTGTGAGGTTGGCCGGTCATTTTGGAGAGCCATCCGCTGGACCTGCCGCACATTCGCAGGCCAACTTGACGGCTGCGGTGGCTCGCGCGGCCGCAGGATTTGGATTGGGCGGCCTGATGGGGGCAATTGCCGTTTCGTTGGCGCTGATGTGGGCGCTTCGGGTAGCGCCGGAATGGGGCTTGCGAACCATTGCCTTCTGCGGGGCGCTCTGCAGTTACTTTGTGTTGACCACCGCAGCGATGGTCCCGATCAACTATGCGTTACGGGCGCCGGACCCTCCGTCCTGGGTGTTTACCGGATTTGAATTTATTATGGCCACGGCCCTGAGCCTGCTTGGCGCATGGATGATCTCGGGGAAGCCAGAGGGTTATCGCATTGCTCGGCGGGCAAAGCGCGTAGCGGATTCCGCACGAAGCTAATGAGTTTTGTGCCTGGGCTCGTGACCGGCACGGGCACCCAGAACAGGCACATTTCCAACCGCAGCGACGCGTGCCTCGAGTTTCCGGAAGGTTAGAAACCGCCGGAAGCAGAAGCGCTGAAGAAGAAGCAAACCGGAGAGGGGACGAGACGCGCACGTATCGGAGCTGACGGCAATCTGGTTTGGGCTGGTGGTTCTCTCCCTGCTCACCGCGATCGTAGTGGCGAGCGCTGTGTGGAGGCGCCCGCTCTGCCATGAAGATGGCGGAGCGACGCGCAGAGCTCCCTATGCATCCATTGCAGGGTTTGTTCTTGGTGGATGGTATGGATATGTGTCGGTTGGATTCATCGTCTTGCTCGGCAACCTGGTGAACTTTTTCAACCTTGCAAACGATCCTCGGATTGCTGGACAACGGCGTCTCGCCGATGTTTTCTGCATACTTGGCGCTGTCCTAACGGCATTTTCCGGGGAGTGGATTGGCGCGCCATCGTGAGGCGCATCGCACGACGCGAAGCAGCGAATCACATCTGGAGAGATTGGACTGATGGCAGCGCTCCGCGGCGGTGATTGCATGCCTTATGAACGCAGCCTGCTCCAACGGAGCGTGGAGATTTCCTGGCGCGCGAAAGAAGTCGATCGCACTGGTACGGAAAAGATTCAGATCCAGGGCGGAAATAGATCTGGAACATCATAGAATTTGTATGAGGAATAGTGACACACATGCGCAAACCATTGATTGCAGCGAATTGGAAGATGTATAAGACTCCCGCACAGGCAAAGGAGTTTGTTGCCACATTTCTGCCTCTCGTAACCGGACATACCCGCGACGAGATTGTGCTGTGCCCTTCGGCCACGTCGATTCAGACGGTGGTAGACGCGGTTGCCGGCAGCAACATAGCGGTGGGCGGCCAGAACATACACACTGCCGACGAAGGCGCATTTACAGGGGAAACGTCGGCGCTGATGCTGGTGGCGCTGGGCGTAAAGCACATCATCATTGGTCACTCGGAGCGGCGCCAGTACTTTGGCGAGACAGATGACCTGGTAAACCAGAAGACTCACACGGCGCTGAAGCATGGCCTGCACCCGATTGTGTGCGTAGGCGAACTGCTGGTCGAACGCGAGGCAAGCAGGACCGAAGCAGTATTGCTGCGCCAGACCGAGATCGCACTGAAGAGTGTGACGGCGGAACAGGCGGCAAAGATCGTCATTGCCTACGAGCCGGTTTGGGCAATTGGCACGGGGAAAACTGCGACCCCGGAAATGGCGGCGGAAGCTCACCTGGTGATTCGCACCGAGGTTGCCCGCCTGCTGGGACGCGAGGCGGCGGATAAGATGCGGGTTCTCTACGGCGGAAGCGTGAAACCGGACAATGCCCCGGCCCTGTTAAACCAGCCGGAAATTGACGGAGCTCTGGTGGGCGGAGCGAGCCTTGATGCTGTGTCGTTTTCAAAGATCGTGAAGTACTGACCGGGCTTACGAACGCTGGAGACGGGCTGCCGGGACGGCGGCCCGGAATCTCCTAAATCCTGCTGGTTGCGGTAGGGAGTTGACATGCGGATCGGCGTTATCTCAGACACTCACGGATTGCTTCGCTCGAAGGCGGTGGATGCATTGGAAGGGGTGGATCACATTTTGCACGCGGGGGACGTGGGCAAACTGAAGATCCTGCAGAGGCTGGGTGAGATTGCGCCGGTAACGGCGATTCGCGGCAACGTAGACGTACACGGCGAATGCGCGGCGCTGCCGGACAAAGAAATCATCGACATCGGCGGCAGGTATTTGTATATGCTGCATAATCTGGATGCCCTGGATCTGAACCCTGCGGTGACGGGGGTAGCGGTGGTCATCAGCGGGCACACGCATAAGCCAAAGATCGCGGAGCGCAAAGGAGTGCTGTACCTGAACCCTGGAAGCGCCGGGCCGAAGCGGTTTTCCCTGCCGATTTCGCTGGGGTTTCTGGAGATTGTCGACGGGAAGGTTACGGCGGAGCTAAGGGAATTGCTATAGGAGCAGCCCACCTTTGGTATTCAGATCTTCCTGCTAAGTCACCCGTTCGCGGGACTTACTATGTGACTATCAGTCACGAATCCTTGGATTAATCACCAGATACAAGACGTCGGTGGCGAGGTTCACGAGGACGTAGGTGAGCCCCACGGCGAGGATGCAGCCCTGCAGCAGAGGGTAGTCACGGTTTTCGATGGCGGTGACGGTGAGGCGGCCGATGCCTGGCCAACTGAAGATTTTTTCCGTGACGATGGCGCCGGCGAGCAGGGCGCCGAACTGGAGGCCGATGAGCGTGATGATGGGAATCATGGCGTTGCGGAGAGCGTGGACATAGACGACCCGGCGTTCGCTGAGGCCCTTGGCGCGAGCGGTGCGGACATAATCCTGATTGAGCTCTTCGAGCATGGCGGTTCGCACCATGCGGGTGAGCACCGCAGCCAGCGCGCCGCCCATGGTGAGGGCTGGCAGAATGAGATGCGACAGGCCGCCGGCCCCGCTGACGGGCAGCCAGCCAAGCTTGATGGAGACGAGCAGGATGAGGATGGGTCCGAGGGCGAAGTTTGGGAAGGAGAGCCCGAGCAAGCTGAGGATGCCGACGGTGTGATCGCGCCACTGGCCGCGGTGGAGCGCGCCGATGATTCCGGCTGGTATGGAGATGAGCAGGGCGATGAAGAGTGCGGAGACAGTAAGCTCTGCCGTGTACGGATAACGCTCCAAAACAAGGTTGGTGACGCTCTGGCCCATGCGCAGGGACATGCCGAGATTACCGTGGAGCACGCCCCACCAGTAGCGCACGTACTGGACGTGCAGGGGTAGATCGAGGCCATAGGCGTGGCGGAGGGCGGCGATGTCGGCGGGGCGAGCTCCCTGACCGAGCATCACTTCGACAGGGTCACCGGGGACGAGGTGAATAAGAAAGAAGACAATGGAGACCACCAGCCAGACAACCGGCAGGGTGTAGAGCAGGCGAAGGCCCAGCGAGCGCAATACCCTCTTCATGCTTCCGCAGCGTCCTCCTCCCTGGCCGTACGGGTGACCGGCAGGGCCTCAACGCGAATCTTGCTAATACGATTCCCTGCCATTTCGACGACTGTAAGCTTGCGGCGATCGTAGGTAACGCTTTCCCCTGGTTCTGGAATTTTGCCGAGTTGGGTCAACATGAACCCTGCGAGAGTTTCAACGCCGCCCTCGCGGGGGAGATCCCACTGCATCTGGGTTTCGAGATCGCGCAGGTTCACGCTGCCGTCAAGGACCATTTCGCCGGCGCTGGCCAGCAGTCGCTGTGGAACCGCATCAAACTCATCCTCCACTTCGCCGATGAGCTGTTCGATCGCATCTTCAACCGTGACAAGCCCGGCGATAGAGCCGTATTCATCAACGACGATGGCCAGATGGCGGCGGCGCTGCTGGAACTCGCGCAGGGTATCGAGAACGGGCTTGGTTTCCGGTACGACGAGAATCTCGCGCATGACCTGG
>CAZWSD010000159.1:0-7367 GCA_964636535.1 uncultured Acidobacterium sp.
GTCGGCGACCTCTTTGAGATCGTTCCGGCGCTCACCGAAGCGGTCAACAAGGCCAGGAGCTCCTGAATCGCGCCCGGCCCCGCTGCGCCCTTGGCCCCCGTATGCCGCCCGCGGATGGCATCTTTCCCTTAGTAAGAGGATTTTCTTCCCGGATTCCTATACCCTAGGTGTGCTGAAAAGTAGATCCGGAAAGGAAGTCCCATGCCACCCGAAGTAAGCTCCACAAATGAGTTGAGTTTTGGCGAAACCGTTGACATTGTGAGTGCGGCGAGTCCGCTCGTCCTATTGAGCGACGGCGGCAACGCGCAGGTTGCCGTTTCTCCAACCTTGCAGGCGCGCATTCTCACCAGCACCGCCTCCGGCCCAGCGGGCCGCGGCTTCGGCTGGGTCAACTTCGACCTTATCACCTCAAAAAAGCGACTGGAGCACTTCAATCCCTACGGCGGCGAGGACCGCATCTGGCTCGGACCCGAAGGCGGCCAGTATTCCGTTTTTTTCGCACCCGGAACACCCTACGAGCTGGACCACTGGTATGTCCCGGCGCCCCTCGACGTCGAACCGTTTGAGGTCGTCGAACAAACCGCTGCCTCCATCCGCATGCGCAACAACTTCCGGCAGCAAAACCACTCCGGCAATTACTTTGACGTGGACCTTGACCGCACCGTTCGCATGGTCGCGCCAGAAAAAGCCTCGCCGGCCGTCACCGCCGATATGCTCAACGGACTGGCCGCTGTCGCCTTTGAGTCGCGCAACGTCCTCACCAATCGCGGCAGCTTGCCCTGGACCCGCGAAGGCGGCCTGCTCTCCATATGGAACATCGGTCAATTCGACGCTTCGCCCAAAACCACGGTCGTCGTTCCGTTCCATCCCGGACCTGAATCCGAGCGCGGTGTGCCCATCAACACTGACTACTTCGCGGTAATCCCTCCAGACCGGCTCCGGCTCTTTCCATCCGCGGGCTGCTTCAAGGGAGATAGCCATTACCGCAGCAAGATCGGCGTCAATCCAAAACGCGCCACCGGTGTGCTGGGCAGCTACGACGCCCAGCACCAGGTGCTGACCATCGTCCAGCACTCCCTCGGCGATCCCGGCGCCGAATACGTCAACTCCGAATGGAAGCAGCAGGAACATCCCTACGCGGGCGATGTGGCCAATGCCTATAACGATGGCCCCGCGGCTCCAGGGTCGGGCCAACTCGGCGCATTCTACGAACTCGAGTCATCTTCACCGGCAGCAGCCCTCAAGCCCGGCGAGTCCATCTCGCATACACACCGCACCTTCCACCTTCAGGGTGACAAGACCCGCCTGGACGCTGCCGCCAGGGCTGCACTCGGCCTCAGCATCGCGGAAATAGAGAACGCCCTGCCCGGCTGAGAGCCATCCAGCACAGCCGCAATTGCGATTGAATGAAGGGGGGGCGAACCGCGCGGTTCGCCCCCCCCTTGTCTTGCCCGAAACTGGATGCCGCTCTCGGAACCAACTGCGTCCGCTCAGTTCGCCTTCGTCAAGAACTCGGGTGGGTTCGCTTTGCAACCGCAGGAGTTACGAATCACAAGCTCCGTCGGGAGAATCAACCGCGTCTTCGGCATTTCCTTCAGTGCCGCCCCACTGCGGATCATCTCGAACAGCAACTTTGCCCCGCTGCGCCCCAGTTCCTCTGTCGACTGGCGAACCGCCGTAATCGGCACCCTCAATAGTGAGGCCAGTTCCAGATCATCAAACCCCACGAGTGCAACATCCTTGGGAATGCGCACCCCCAGTTCCTGCAGCGTTTGCAGCGTGTGGATCGTCGTCACATTGTTCAGCGTAAACAGCGCGCCTGGCGCCTGCGGTCCGTGCAGTATCCGCTCCAGAAGCGCCGGAATCGACTTGATCGAATCCACTTTCCAAATCTGCGGCTGCAGTCCCGCTTCCCTCATCGCGTTCGTGTATCCCCGGATGCGCTCATGGATTGAAAGCAGCTCCGTATCGTACCCCAGGCAGGCAATCTGCTTATGGCCGTGCCCAATCAAATGCCGAACGCCTTCCTCGGCGCCCAATGCGTTCTCCACCAGCACTTCGTTGGCGTTCAGCCCCTTGATCACCCGGTCCAGCGTCACCATCGGTACGCCAGAGGCCTGCACCTCCGCAAGCCGTGGGGACGCCTTCTGCTCCATCGGAATCAGAATCAGCCCCGCCACATTCCGCGAAACCATCATGTCAATCTCGCTCGTCTCCACTTCCGCCCTGCTTGACGAAGTCTGAATCAACGTCATGTATCCATGACGGGTCGCCACTTCCTGCACGGCATTCGCACAGGCGGAAAAGAAGGAGTCAGCCAGCGTCGGCACAATCAGCCCGATGATCCGCGCCTTTTGCCCTTTCAGAATGCGAGCCGCCTCATTCGGCTGATACCCAAGCTTTTTGATCGCCTCGCGAACGCGCTTCTGCACCCCCGCGCTCACGTAATTGCCCTCGTTCACAACCCGGGAGACAGTCATCTGTGCCACACCCGCCTCGCGGGCCACATCGCTGATGGTTACTTTCCGGCGAACAGCTTCTTTTTGCATTGGCTTGATACGGTGACTCTAAACGCACTCACGCCGAGCTTGCAATTAAAAAGGCCCGTTCAACCTTGCCGCCCTGCCCGCTGAAACGGCAACGACGCTGCTCCCAGAACCCCCGCGTCCGAACCCAGTCTCGCCCGGCAAATGTGCGTCCGGCCAGGTTCAAATCGGTCCCTCCGCTCCGGCCGGGACATTCGATAGACGTAGCTGAACTCCTCAATGATGGCAAACATGCGCGGAGCATAGAGATCCCACGCTGCGGAAACTCCGCCCCCGATGGTGTACAGCGGCAAGTCAAGCACATTCACCAGGTTTGCAAGTCCTAGACCCAGAGCATGGCCGGCCTCTTCGTAAATCCGCCGGGCTGTCGCATTCCCCTTCAACGCCATCTTCGCAACAAAGGCCGCGCTAATCCCTTCCGCGGTCTCCGCCTTCAGCCCTAGCTCTTCGGCGCGCCGCACCACGGCCGTCGCCGAGGCATATACTTCAAGGCATCCGCGCGCGCCGCAGTTACAGGCCGGCCCATCCAGAATCAGCGGACCATGACCCACCTCCCCGGCAGCGCCGTTCTGCCCCCGCCACAACCTCCCCTCCAGCACAATGCCGCCACCGACGCCGGTCCCCAGCGTAATCATGCAAAGCGAATCCACACCGTACTCCGCGCCCGCGCCCAGCCGGCCCTCGGCCAGCGCAGCCACATTTGCGTCCGAATCCACCCACACAGGCCACGGCAACCGCTCCATCACCTCTCGCCTCAACTCCACGCCATCCCAGCCCGGCAGATTCGGCGGATGGTGCAGCACTCCGTCCGGCAAACTCAGCGGCCCCGGACTGCCGATGCCCACGCCAGCAAACTCACCATCACCTCCAGCATCTCTATGCAGACCCCGGATCGCTTCGCACATCTTGTCGATCACACGTCCGTGACCGGACGCCGCGTTCGTAGGAAACGCAACCGAGCCCAGCAGTTGACCACCCTCTGTGTATGCGCCAATGCGAAGGTTCGAGCCACCCAGGTCGACGCCAATTGCAAACTCGTCCATCCAAATCCTCTCCGGTTAACCGAAGTCCTCTGGCCGTGGCTAACGCCGTTGTAATGCAAAAAGGCATGAGCTTCTCGCATCCTCGCTCTCCGGTGCGAATCAGAGCCCGGCAATCACCCCGCGCTGATAACGATATCACACTTGCCGGCTTTACATCCCGGATCGAAAAGCATCAGAGCGCAGTTCCAGATCCCGCCCATTTCCTTCGTACCACCGCAACCATCCGCAATCGCTGAGGCGGGATACTATTCCTGTGTGTCAGCTGCCGGGAGATTGCGATGCGTTTATTCTGTCTGTCACTGATCTTTGCGATTCTACTCAGCTCCTTTGCCGCCTTCGGTCAACTGGTGGTCTTTCATGAAGCGGGCTTCCCCACCGTCAACAGCGAGCCCGTGAGCGATTCTGCCCTACGGCAAGCTTTGGGATCGCAAATCGAATTCGCAGGCAGCGACGCGCTCAATGAGCCCGCCACGCTCGATCATGCGCGCCTACTGGTCCTCCCCTATGGCTCCGCCGTTCCGGTTGCGGCCTGGACGGTCATTGACAAATATCTCAACCGCGGCGGCAACCTGCTCATCCTCGGAGGCGAACCGCTGCATGTGCCCGTTACGGGAAATTCCGGCGGCTTCCATCAGGAGGAGCCCCAGGATACGTTTGGACGCGTTCTCCACTTCGAACGCGAATATACAGTGCCTGTCGCCGGGGAGGCACAATTCGCATGGCGCGCCGGGTATCACTTTCTGCCCGCGCTCCGTCTCCGCGCGCGCCACTACTACGCCATTCAGGGAAATCTGGATGGCCTCGCATACATGACCGCGCCGGACGGCGATAAATTGGCTGCGCCGGTCATTGTCTCAGAACACTACCGCGGCAGCATGCGCGGCTCGCGCATCGTGGCGCTCGACTTTGATCCGCAGCCAGGATTTTGGGCGTCTCATAGCGGTATTGCCCTCATTCGCGCCGCGGCGCACTACGCCCAAGCCGGCGCCACGCGCTTCTGGATCGAAGCCCAATATTCTGTGATTCGTCCCGGGGAAATCCCCGATCTCACACTCCACCTGAGGCATCCGGAGCCATACCTCGCCGCACATCCCTCCACCACCGCCGTGCCCCAGGCCGGCGTGGCCACGGTGGAACTGCTCTCGAATGGCAAGCCCGTTGACTCTGCCCGGATTCCCATGGGCTATGCGCCCAGATCCGATGCCCCCATTCCCTTCAATCATCCGCTGCCGGCGGGCTTTTACACCGTACGCGCAACCTACTCCATACACGGAAAGCCGCTCGCGTATTACGCAAACGGATTCTTCGTGCAAGAGGTTTCCGCTCTCGAAACAGGTCCGAAGCTCGCCGTGGATGGAAGCTTTCTCAGCCTCGGTGGCAAGCCATTTTTCCCGGTCGGAACCAACTACTTCACCACCGAAAATAACGGTTGGGATTTCGCCGGCCCGCGCAACGCGCTCGTTTGGCAGCATGATTTCGCGAACATGAAACGGCACGGCGTCACCTTTGTGCGCACCGGCGTCTGGATGCCAAACAACAGTCTGGTCGAACCCTCCACCGGCGGCGCGAACAGGCGCTTCCTGCGCAACGTCGAGGCTTTTCTGGCGGCAGCGCAGCAGCACCACATCGTGGTCAATTTCAACTTCTTTTCCGCCACACCGCGCCATCCCATCGTCTATCCCGGCATGAAGCACTCCACCGCGCCGCCGCCAAACCCATACCTCGATCCCTCATCTGTTCGCATGGAACAGAGTTACGTTTTGTCCATCGTGCGCCGCTTCGCAAAAGTACCGTGGCTCTGCTATGACCTTATTAACGAACCCAGCTTCTCCAATCCTCTGGTCGTCTATAGCGGCAACGTGCCCAATGGCGACCCCATCGAGCGGCGCGACTGGGACCTATGGCTGAGAACACGTTACGTCACCCTGCAAAAGCTGGCTGAGGCCTGGTCAGTTCCGGCAAACACCCTGGGCAGCTTCAGCCGGATTCCGCTGCCCACGCGCGCCGATATGACGTGGACCCGCTACGGCAACCCCAACGAGGTGCGCGCCCTCGACTACAACCTCTTCGCTCAGGATGAATTCTCGCATTGGACCCACAGCATGGTCGAGGCAATCCGCTCCACGGGCAGCCGGCAGCTCATCGACGTTGGCCAGGATGAAGGCGGCGTCACGAACCGCGTTCTGAACCAGTTCTTTGCCACCAGCGGCGTTTCGTTCACGGTCAACCACACCTACTGGCAGGACAACGCCCTGCTCTGGGATTCCGTCGTGGCCAAGTATCCCGGCATGCCGAACTTTACCGGCGAAACCGGCTACCAGCCCGTCGATGCCCCGAACGGCGCATGGCGCTATGACGAATTCACCGGACAGGGACTGGAAGATCGCAAATGGGCGCTCGGCTTTGCCGCGGGCAGCAGCGGTGCGCTCCAATGGGACTGGGCCCGCGACCCTTACTTCGGCATGGAACGGAGCGACGGTTCATACAAAGTGTGGATGGACATGATGCGCGACCTCGGCCGCTTTGCCAAAGAGGCAGAGCCTTACGCCACTGGGCTCACCCTGCCGCAAGTGGCCATCGTGCTGCCGCAGTCTTACCAGATGTCGGTCTATAACCCGCAGGCCATCCACGCGCAGCAGACCGCCGTGCGCGTGCTCTACAACTACGATCGCGCCCCGGCCTACGCCGTCGGTGAATATCAGATTCAGATGCTGGGCCACCCAAAGCTGATCATTCTGCCCTCCCCGTACGGGCTCACCCAACCTGCATGGCAGGCGCTCAAAGAGCACGTGCGCGAGGGAGCGGTGCTCCTCATCAGCGGGCCTTTCTCGGCAAACGCGCACCTCAATCCCACTCGCTACGCAAACTCCGTCGGTCTTGACTACAAAACAGTGCCACTCGAACTCAGAAATCAGCAGTTCCAGTGGGCAGGCAAAACCCTGCCACTCGTCTATGCCGGCGACACGACCACCATACTCAGCCAGGCCGAGCTGCCCAATGGCAAAGACTGGCGTGAAGTCGCGCTGGGAAAGGGGAAAATCCTCTTCTCTGCGCTGCCTCTGGAACTGAACGACAGGCTTCACACCGTAGCAGCCGTCTACCGGTACGCGCTGCATGCGGCCGGCGTTCGGCCGGAATTCACTACAACGATCACAAATCCCGGAATCCTAATCTGTCCCACGTTGCTGCCCAAGGCGACGCTGTATGTGCTTACATCGGAGACCAACACCACGCAGGTCGAATTCACCGACCACCGCTCAGGTATGACATTCACTGGAACACTGCAGCCCGGGCGTGCGGCGCTTCTGCTGGTCGGCGCCAACGGGAAACTGCTGGCGAACTACCACTGGCACGGCACACGGTGATCTTTGCGCTCATCACCGGACCCCTTGTATGCAATCACGACTTGCACGAATTAATGAATACACCATTCCGCCCCACGGGACACCCGAAGCTGCGTCGTTAGGCTCCGCGCCCGCCGCAATGCTATGTTGGGGGGGGAAACACTGATTTTCTGAATCGAGGAAAACACCTTTGCTACAGTCTGCAACAATGGCACGGGCATGGGATTGTATATCGCTGGGCGAGGTGATGCTTCGCCTGGATCCCGGTGAGGGTCGCATTCATACCGCGCGGAACTTTGTGGCCTGGGAAGGCGGCGGCGAGTATAACGTGGCACGCGGACTGCGGCGATGCTTTGGACTGCGCACGGCCGTGGCCACTGCTTTCGCTGACAACCCGGTCGGACGGCTGATCGAAGACATGATTCTGCAAGGCG
>CAZWSD010000160.1:0-7365 GCA_964636535.1 uncultured Acidobacterium sp.
GAGGGCTTCCAGACGAATATCGCGGCAAGGCTCCTTTCGAACAACCGCCGGTATTTGTCCTCCAGTCGCGATTCCTGCACCATCTGCGCCCGAATCAGCTTTGTCTTCGCACGCAGCGTACGCCGCATCTGCAGTATCCAAATTGCGGTTCCAACTGCGATACAGCAGCCAAGCACAAACAGAAACTCTTGCCAATTTATGCCCCGGCTGCCTTCCACCGCGATATCGCTGGGAGAATTGACCAATAGCTCAACCGAATCGGGACGCTTGTTCAGGAAGTGCAATAAACGAAGTGTCCCAGTGGCTTCGATCTGGGCGCCGGGCTTTATGACGAGCCGTTGACCTTCTCCATAATTGGCCGCCACCAGAACCTCAAACGAGCGTCCCCGGTCCGCTATATGAAAATCATAGTTGCCGCCCTTCGGCATCTCTTGCGTCAGTGTTCCCGACATCGTCACCGCTTCGCCATCCTCCCCGCGACGAAGGGCCTCGGACAGGGGCATGCGTACCGAAGGAACGACCTTCCCCGCGCTGGACCTGAGTTTGTGAATATAAGCATCCACAATCTCATCAAGATCTTTGCGAACTGTCGGAAACCCGACAACGTCCAGTTCTTCTCCGGGTTGCACATCCACCGTCGACGGAGTCCGCACCAGGATCGTGCCCGACTCATCTTTCAGCACAAATCGGTTGGCCGCATGCCATAGAACCCGTCCCCGCAGATGCACCGCGGGAAGAAATCTGTCCTTTACCTTGACCTGGCGAAGCGAGGCGACCGATATGACCGGAGCCTCAAGGAAGTCTCGCCATTTCGAAGTGGCCGGTTGGATTGCATCGACGTCCTGGGCGTACAGCACTGGTCCTAGGATCTGACCCTTCGAGTTGAGGCGTTCCCCCATGACGCCGCGAACGGTGACCATATTGCCGACAAAGCGAAGTGGTCCCGAATTAACTCCACCCGGGATCACAATCGGGACCGACGTCCCCCCCTCGACCAGCACCAGATGCGTGTGGCCCCACAGATCCTTGTTCGGCCGAAGAATGCCTTCGGTCAAAACATATTGCCCCTCATACCTTCCCGTACTCATTACGGCAAGGCTTACTGTTTTTGGCTCAGGCAGTGGCTTCCGGTACAACACGTGAAACTTGGATCGCTCAACATAAACTCCGGATGCCGAAGCACAGGTCTCGCTCCGAACCAAGAGAACATCTCCGGCCCGGAGATCACGGGTCCCCGCCCGGAGCACCACAAAAACAGTGTTGGTAGGACAGCGCAGGAACATCATCTTCCAGTCCGGATCGACGTACATAATCTGCGCCTGGAGGCGAGCGGCGTAGCCGGACTGAGCATCCCTGCGGCTCAACTGCTCTACAGACGGCGCCGAGGCCGGAGCCTTCTGACGGACCACGCGCGCAAAACCTGCCGGTGTAAACCACAAGGCAAGCAGCACGATGACGAACACCGTCAACGAACCGCCACTCTCACCCAACGATGCGCCTCGTACGGCCACCCAGTTACAATCGGAAGAAATACTCCCCACGGTTACCTCAGAATACACGCCGTGACCATAATCACCACTGAAATACTATGTTGATTGTGACTAACGTAACTGTAACCCGTTGCAGCTAATGAACGGCAACAAAGTACGGTGCCGGGAGTCTGTTGCCGAGCAACTTACCATCATTCTTCCTGCTGCAGCATGGCGCGGATCGACTCCCGGGCACCTGTCTGCATGCGAAGGGCATTCCGCCCATAACTGCAGAATCACCAATGCACTCAGCAAGCTTCGATTGGCAACCAACAAGACCGCCAAACAGGCGCCCCGCCTCAAAAATCCCCCAACCCTCTGCTTCCACCCTCTGCGCTCTCGGTCTCCCCTGTGCTAAAAGGTTCTTATCTTCGCGCCGCCAAGAGACGCCGCCTCGCGCCGGCCACGCCCACGGCCAATGTGCCGGAAGTTACCCCCAAAATTGCTATCCTTAAAGTGAGGGCTAATCAAGAAGCACCCCCCTGCGCAGAGTCGTATATCCATACGATTCCAATCGTATGGATAGTATAAAATCGCACCCCCTCCCTAGCTCGTAAAGTATATGATTCAAATAGCTTACAAGCCTAACATCCCGCAACTTGTTCATTAAGCTATACCTGCAGGACGTTAACCAGGAGAAATAAAAACCGTAGGGTACGCGCTCGCCCCGCAGAGGCAAACCCGCTCTCGCATCGCGGGGCAAACGGCCGGCGCAACCCCGCCCCGCAACGCCGTTTCGTCCGCTCAAAACCGCGTGGCGGCATGCCGTGTCCTCGCTCTGCTATCCTCTTAGTCCTGATGGCGTTTCTGCCGTAGCGCCTCGCACGCCCGCTCAATCTCAGCTAGCAGGAAGGATCCTTATGAAAAAGAATCTGGCCTTCGCACTGGCGATCGCCTTCACCGCCTTCTGCACCTCCGCCTTCGCCGCGCTCAAGCCCGGTGACCGTGCGCCGGAGTTTTCCGCACCCGCCTCCGTGGCGGGCAAGCCGTTCCATTTCTCACTCAGGAAAGCCCTCAAAAAGGGCCCCGTCGTCGTCTATTTCTTCCCCTCCGCCTTCACCGGCGGATGCGACCTTGAGGCCCACACCTTCGCCCAGGAAAAGAGCAAATTCACCGCTGCCGGAGCCACCATCATCGGCGTCTCGGAAGACAGCATGGCCCGCCTCAAGCAGTTCTCCGCCGACCCCAAATACTGCGCCGGCCAGTTCCCCGTCGCCTCCAATCCCAATGCCAGCATCGGTATCAAATATGGCGTCAACACTTACCCTGAGATGAAAGGTGCAAAAGACGTCCGCGGCGTCCCCATCCACCACGGCTTCTTCGCCCGCACCACCTTCGTCATCAACAAGAATGACAAGATCGTCTCCGAATTCTCCTCCAAGGCGGATCATTTAACCCCGCCCGAACACGTCGAGCGCGCTCTCGCCGTCGTCCGCAAGCTCGACCACAAGTAACCGCCGCATTCCCCGCCCAGGCAGCGCCTGGGCGGGACTCGCGCCCTCAGTCTCCTTCGCCCCTGCGGCAGGCGCCCCGCACAAACCGCACCAGTTCCTCGCTCACATAGCCGGGCGCTTCCACCACAAACCGGCGCCTGCCCTCCAGCAGTCGCCCGGATACACCCTTCCATCGCGGCTCCAGCCCCTCGCCCGACGCCTTCACCACCAGCGCATCCGCCCGGTCCAGAAACAGCCGCGCTGAATCCTTGAAGTCCGCCGTCCCGGCGTCCACCACCGCCAGATACAACTCCGGTCGCAAGAACCGCAACACGCTGTTCGACTCCAGGATCGCGTTCTCCGACGCCTCCAGCTCCCGCCGGATCCGCGGCATCGCCTCGCCCAGCATCCCCACCCGCGTCCGCACCCAAAGGCAACGCGCCGCACCGGCCGCCACAAATCGCGAAGTATCCGTCCCCGCCGCCCCATCCCGCTCCACCGTCACCGCCACCGCGTGCTCCACCGTCTCGCAATCGCACGGCGCCCCGGCCGCCGAGCAGAAACCGTGCCCATACTGCGTAATCTTCATCGCCGTCCACCGCATCTCAGGCAGCGCCGCAATCAGCCCCGCCACCACTGACGTCTTCCCCACATTCCGCGAGTGTCCGCCCACCACCACCACGGCCACGGTTAGTCTCCGTCCCGTCCGCCCCGACGCGCCAGCCGCGCCAGCGTCGCCAGCTCCTTCAAATAGGTCCGCAAAGGCTTCGCCGGAGTCCCCCAGAACACCGTCCCCGCGCCCCGCAAATGCTTATGCGGCAAAATCCCCGCACCCGAGCCAACAATCACACCCTCCCCAATCGAAGCATGATCCCCCATCCCCACCTGCCCGCCCACCACCGCCCCCGAACCCACGCTGCTCGAACCCGAAATTCCCGTCAGCGCCGCGATCACCACATCTCGCCCCACCTTCACGTTATGTCCCAGGTGCACCAGATTGTCGATCTTCACTCCACGCCCAATCCGCGTCTCTTCCAGCGCTCCCCGGTCTATCGTCGCATTCGCCCCAATCTCCACATCATCCTCAATGACCAGCCGCCCCTGCTGCGGAAACTGCACATACTCCCCCGTCGCCCCATCCCGCACGTATCCGAACCCGTCCGCGCCCAGCACCGCGCCCGCATGCACCACCACCCGATCGCCCAGCTCCGTTCCCGCATACACCACCGCCCGTGGATATATCCTGCACTCCGCGCCCACCTTCACGCCCTCCCCAATCACCGCTCCGGACTCAATCCGCGTCCCCGCTCCAATCACAGCGCCCGCGCCCACCACCGCGTACGGCCCCACTGAAACCCCATCCCCCACCACTGCCGTCTCGCTCACCGCCGCGCGCTCATCCACGCCCGTCACCCCCGTCACAGGACGCAACAGCTTCGCCGCACGCGCAAACGCCAGCTTCGGATACCGCGCCACCAACAGCGCCTTCTTGCCCCGCGCCGCCTCCACCATCCCCGGCTTCACCGCCACCGCCACCGCCCCACACTCCAGCGCCGCCGCCAGAGATTCCTCATCCTCGGCAAACACCAGCGTCTCGGCAGTCGCCAGCCTCGGACTGCTCACCCCCCTCACCTCCCGGTCAGCACCCCCGCCCAGCTCGCACCTCTCGCCCAGCGCCCTTGCCAGATCTGTCAGCTTCATCGCCCCTCGCTATCTCCCGCTCCCTATCTCCGCCTGTACACCGGCTCCTCACCCGCCGGTCTCGTCTTCCACCGCCGGTGAACCCACAGCCACTGGTCAGGATATCGCCGCACCCAGTCCTCAATCACCGCCGTGAACCGCGCCGTGTTCCTCACCGCGTCCTCTTCATCCGTGCCCCCGGCCGCCACCTCGATCTCCTCCCCAAAGTGCAGCACATACTTCCCCTCCGATTCCTCCCACAACAGGAAACCAGGCAGCACCGCCGCCCCCGTCTTCCGCGCCACCCGCGCCAAACCTGACGCCGTGCACGCCTCCCGCCCGAAGTACGGCACAAACACACCCTGCGGCGGCGTCATGTTCGTATCCATAAGGATGCCCACCGACTCCCCCCGGCGCATCGCCCCAATCAGCCCACGGGCAAAGTCATCCTTGTGCAGCACCCGGTTCCCGTGCAGGCACCGGATTCCATTCACCAGCCCGTCGACCCGCTCATTATCCAGCCGCCGGATCACCATCGCCATCGGGTTCCCCATCAGCGAGTGCCAGAAGCTCGACAGCTCCCAGGCTCCGAGATGCCCGGTCACAATCAGCACCCCCTGCCCGCGCTCCCGCGCCGCCAGGTAATGTTCCAATCCCTCATACCGAATGAATTCCCGCGTCCCTTCCCGCGTGTACCCAGGCATCTGGCAAAACTCCGCCAGTTGCCACCCTAGGTTCCGGTACAGCCGCCGCAGCACACCCCTCCGCTGGCCCTCCGTCCACGCAGGAAACGCCAGCTCAAGGTTCCGCATACCCACCTGTCGCAGCCTCGGCACCGCATGCCAGGCCACCGCGCCCAGCCCTGCGCCAACTCCTCGCGACACCCCTCGCGGCAACGCCCGCAAGGCATGCATCAGAATCCACACTGCGCTGTATTCCAGCTTCTCGCGCATCAATCCAAACTTCCCGGGGAACTCAGCCCAGTGTAAATCCTCACAATTTCCGCCCGCCCCATACAAAAAGGCGGTCCCCGAAGGAACCGCCCTCATTGCAGGAGATGCTCGCGATCTAGTTGCTCTGTACACTCTCTCTAAAGTACTGCGCAACCGTCTCCAAAAACGGCCGCGCTTCAGCCGGGGGCAGCACTTCACCCTTCAGAATCGCGGCCATCGAGTGATGACCACCATAGAAGGCATTCGTCGCGTCCTTGTTCTGTGCCACTACCGTACCATTCAAGTCAATACCCGCGAACAACCCCTTGCTCCGCGACCAGGTCAACAGCTCCGACTGCATCTTCCAGTTCGTCGCCATTTGCGCGTCGCGTCCCACTGGGCCGGCCGCCGCCGAAGCTCCCGCGCCGATCTTGAATTTGCTGTTCAGCAAATCCTGGAAGCCCTTCTGGTTCACCGCCACCAGCACCAGATCCGTGCTCTGGCCGCCAATCTGAAGTCCCCACGAACCGCCCGTCATCTGGATGAATACAGGCGCGCTCCATCCATGTCCCGTCCGGCAGGTCACCACTCCCTGACCACGCTCCCCGCCAAAAATAAACGCGCCCTTTATCAATCCAGGCACCACGCCCACGCAGGTCGCATTCTGCGTGATCTCCTGCGGAATCGCCTTGTCCGGTACCGATTCGATCTCCTGAATCACAGTTTTCGCGGCGCTCAGACGAGCCCGCAGTTGTTCTCGGCTCGGTGCAGCCATCGCCGGAAGCGCGCAAGCAAATACGCAGAGCAGAGCCAGTGTCTTTTTCATCATTCTCTTTTCTCCAGTTCTATTTCCCAGTTACCAACCACGGACGCTGTCCTGAAATATCGCCCGCGGCGCAAATCCGCACTCAATCAGGGTCCACGATCTACTTGCTCTAAACATCCATCAGACCGCTCGAACCATTATCGCAGTCTGACCTGGTCCCCTACCCGTGTTGTCTGGGATAGATGCCAACTCCAGCCTCCGGGTTGAACGCCCCTCTCCTGAATCTCTCTTAAAATAGACAAAAAAAAGGGGCTGCGATGCGACCGCCAGCCCCGTTCCCCAGATCGGCGTTATTGCTGATTCTGTTTTAGCCGCCATCCATACTTGCCACAAGATGCCGTCAGGACAGTGGCCTTT
The DNA here is from genome assembly GCA_964636535.1 of uncultured Acidobacterium sp. Taxonomy (GTDB): domain Bacteria; phylum Acidobacteriota; class Terriglobia; order Terriglobales; family Acidobacteriaceae; genus Acidobacterium. The sequence continues at coordinate 6,758 of CAZWSD010000160.1, forward strand.
GGTAACCACCCCGGGGAGATATCCGCAAACACATCCCGGCCCCGGTACGCACCTCCCGGCCGCCCAACTTCACCCATCAATCACACTTGTTCCCCTGCGGAAATCCCTGCACGGCACAGACAGACCGTACTCATGAGGCCCGCCGGGATTGCGCACAGGCTTCCCGCGCCCGCCGCCCCTTACTTCGCCAACCCTGCCAGCTGCGCCTCGTCCCCCAGTCCCTTCCCGCCCGTCGGCAACGAAACCAACATGTCTTCCTTCCGCATCACCAGGTTTGTCGCGTTCAGTGAGGCCAGCTCAAACCCACGCCCATGTGTAATCGCATCCGTCGGGCAGGCCTCCACACAATATCCGCAGAAAATACAGCGGTTGTAGTCAATGTTGTAGACCTTCGCGTACCGCTCCGAGCCGGAAATCCGTTGCTCTTCCGTGTTCTCCGCCGCCTCAATGTAAATGCAGTTTGAAGGGCAGGCCGCCGCGCACAAAAAACACGCCACGCACTTCTCCAGGCCGTTCTCGTCGCGCTGCAGCTCATGGGCGCCCCGAAACCGCTCCTGGATCACCGCGCCCCGCATCGGCCCCGGACCATCCGGATAGTTCTCCACCTC
>CAZWSD010000161.1:0-7358 GCA_964636535.1 uncultured Acidobacterium sp.
CGATCACAAACCGGCCCGTCGGGTTGATGTGGTACTTCGTGTTCTCATCCAGCAGCTCGGGCGGAAGCACCGCCTGGATCACGTGCTTCAGAATATCCGCGCGCAGCTCCTCGGTTGCAATCGAGTCTGCATGCTGCGTCGAGATCACCACCGCGTCAATGCGACGCGGCTTGAAGTTCTCGTCGTACTCCACCGTCACCTGGCTCTTGCCGTCCGGACGCAGATAAGCCAGCTTGCCGCTCTTGCGAACCTCCGTCAGTCGCCGCGTCAGCTTGTGCGCCAGCGAAATCGCCGTCGGCATCAGCTCCGGCGTCTCGTTCGACGCATAACCGAACATCATGCCCTGGTCGCCCGCGCCGCCCGTGTCCACGCCCATCGCAATGTCGCCCGACTGCTTGTTGATCGTCGAAATCACCGCGCAGGTGTTCGAGTCAAACCCATACAGCGCGTTGTCATAGCCAATTGACGCCACCACGCCACGCACCAGCGCCTGAAAATCCACATACGCCTTGGTCGTGATCTCGCCGGCTATCACCACCAGCCCGGTCGCCGTCAGCGTCTCGCACGCTACACGGCTGTAGGGATCCTGCTCCAGGCAGGCGTCCAGAATCGCATCCGAAATCTGATCGGCAATCTTGTCCGGATGGCCTTCTGTGACCGACTCCGAGGTAAATAAAAATCTTTCCTGTGGCAAACTCACTTCCTCCCTCTTCAACTCGCCTGCGACGCCGGGGAAATCCCCGCCGGATCACACGTCGAACAGCAGATCGTCCCGCACAGACGGATACATCCATCGGCCCATGGAGGCCGTCGCAAAGCCCCGATGCGCCATTATTGATGCTACCTGACCCTCCGCGACCCCGCAAACCAATCACGCCAAATGGCTGCCAGCGGCCCTCCACTGGCCAAACCCCGCCCCTGAATGGAATCGATACAGGAATTCCGCACTCTTCTCACCGCTTTTGCTTCTGCGGCTGGCCCGGCTGACCCTTCTGCCCCGCTTGCCCCGCGTTCTTTAGCTTGTGCCCGTTGAACAGCAACGTCACGCTCGCCCCAAATCGCTTGTATTTTGTATATGTTACGGTCTCATTCATGCGCACGTTGCTGCTCATGTAGTCGCGCCCGCCCGCAAAATGCAGCCAGGTCGCCCCATGCGTCCAGGTTGGAAACCAGTACTCGCCGTCAATCTGCTGGTAAAAGGTGATATACGGCATCGACAAATCCTCATGCCCCGGCCGCAGATCATCCGGCACACTCTTGCCATCCGTCACCACAATCTGCATGTCCCGCCGCGCCACCCAGATGCGCCCGTCAAAGTACCGGTACCCCTTCACAATCTGCTTGGGCGTCACTTCAAACACATACGTTTGCACCTGGTCCACCTTCTGCTGCCCCACGTACCGCACGTGGTAGTCGCCCAGGTAGCCTTTGGTCAGCAGAAACGGCATGCGATGGTCGATGTCCTGAAAGTACGACCCCGTCATGTAAACTCCGGCGTGCATCAGCGTATTCGGCGGCGCATAGACCACCTGCTCCACGCGCCTGCCGCGGGGCGTCTTCCCAATGTCGTCCACCTCATAGTATTCGCCCCTCTTATCGGTCGATTGGTTCCGCGCAGTCACCTTTACCGTGCGAACCCAGGTGTAGTTGTTCATCGCGGCGTAGAAATTCGCCTCCTTCGCCACCAGCTTCGCCACCAGTTCTTTCACGGGAATCTTCGCTGGCGGCGCCGGATTCAGCGGCCCGAAGCCCGAGTCCAGCGGCATGAACCGCGACGACGCCTGCGCTGACGCAGACGCAGCCCCCCCCAGCACCACGGCCAGCACACATCCCGCGCTGAACCATCCGAGTCTGCGCATCTCAACTCCGTGCACTACCCATCTGATCTGTTCACTGCCCTTCAAATAGACGCGCCACACGCACCAAACGTCCTCAACCCCGGGTTCCAACGGCCAGATCTGCCCTCGCATGGAATCCGGCCCCGAATGCCGCTCCCTTCCCGCCCGCGCTTCGCTACTGCGGTTTCTGCGGCTGGCTCTGGCCCTCACCCTGGCCCGCCTTCGGCTCCCTCTGCCCCGTCTGGCCCGCGTTCTTCAGCTTGTGGCCGTTGAACAGCAGCGTCACGCTCGACCCAAACCGCTTGTAGTCTGTGTAAGTTACAAGCTCGTTCATGTGCACGTTCTGGCTCATGTATCCGTCGCCGCCCTCAAAATGCAGCCAGCCCTCCCCGTGCGTCCATACCGGAAACCAGTACTTCCCGTCAATCTGCTGCCGAAACGTAATGAACGGCAGTGACAGATCCTCCTGGCCCCGCTTCAAATCATCCGGAACGCTCTTCCCGTCCGTCACCACAATCTGGTGATCCTTCTGGTCCACCCAGATGCGCCCGTCAAAATACCGGTGGCGCTTCACAATTCGCTTCGGAGCCACGTCAAAAACATACGTCCTCACCTGGTCCACCCTCTGCTGCCCCAGGTACGTCACCTCGTACTGGCCAATCTGGTCCTTGGTCAGCACAAACGGCAGCCGGTGGTTGATGTCCTGAAAGTCCGACTCCGACATGTACACCCCGCCCCGGCTCAGAGTGCTCGGCGGAGCGTACAGCACCTGGTCCACGTGCCGCCCGCCCGCGCTTCGACCGATCGCGTCCTTCTCGTAGTACTCGCCCTTGGGTTTGTCATCGCTGTTCAGCACCTCCACCTTCACCGTGCGCACCCAGGTGTAGTTGTTCAGCGCGTGCGCAAACTCGGTCTCCTTGCCCACAAAGTCTGCAATGATCTGCCGCACGGGAGCCTTCGGCGGAGCCGGGTTCAGCGGCCCAAACCCGGAATCCAGCGGCATGAACCGAGACGAGCTCTGCCCCAGCGCAAATGGAGCCGCCACCGCCGCCACACCCAGCACCGCCGCCAGCGCCAGGCCGGTTCTCAGCCGCCCGATTCTACCCATCGCAAATACCACCTTGCTTTCAGAATAGACGCGCCGGGCAATTGAATTGTCATTCCGACCAAAGGCGCGTGAGCGCCGCAGCGGAGGAACCTGCGGTTTTCTCTCCTCTCGCCGGCTCCCTGCCCGGGTGCCGGGTGCCCCACATCTCGCAGAGATGTGGGTGAGAGCAGACCCACTTCCAACAATGACCAAAACCTAAGAGGCTAAAAGCCAATGGCTATCCCGGGCAAAACCTTCCATAATCAAGACGCGTCCCATGCCCTTCCCCCGCAAACCCCGCAACCGCGAACCCCTCAACGAGTCCGCACTCTACGACTACGCCGTAGGAGCGCTCGCCCGCCGCATGCGCACCGTCGCCGAACTCCGCCGCCTCATGCGCACCCGCGTCGAGCCCGGCGAGCAAGGCGAAACCAAAATGGCCGCCGTCATCGCCCGACTCCACTCCCAGCGCTATCTCGACGACCGCGCCTTCGCCGCCGACTACGCCCGCCTACGCCAGGAAAACTCCCGCTTCGGCATGCGCCGCGTCCGCCAGGACCTCCAGATCAAAGGCGTCCAGTCCGAACTCATCTCCGAAACCCTCCAAGCCGCATACGAAAACATCGACGAAGAAGCCCTCGCCCGCCAGCACCTCGAGCGCAAAGGCATCCGCCAGCCCACCAACGACAAGGAATCCGCTCGCGTCATGCGCATGCTCGTCCGCGCCGGCTTCTCCACCTCCACCATCTACAAAATCCTCCGCCAGTGGAACGCCGGCGAAGACGCACTCTCCGCACTCGACAGCCTCGACGACCCGCCCCCGCTCTAGCCCAATTCCTGAGTCGCTGCCTCCAGAAGCCGACACACTCAAGTCGACGCGACCAGCAGCGAGCGGCAACTTGGCAACCATATCGATCGATACGGTAAGTCAGGAATTGCCAAAGCATGTCTCCGGACGCAACCATGGCCGGCAACGGGAAACCGCCCTTGCGGGCCGGCAACGGGAACTGCTTTCCGAGCCCATCGTCCCCGCCCCAGTGACGCGAACGATGGGCTGGTTGTAACTCAGGTTACTTTGTCGCGCCTCGCCACCCGCCGGCCCACTCGGGAATTCCCTGCGCGTCCCGCAGCGTGAGAGTCTCGCCATCCTTCACAATCTCCCGCGCCACGATGGCATCGTGGCCCTGGTAGGTCACCTTGGAGCCTGTAACGTCGATCTCGTCGCCCTTGGCAAACGTGAAGTGCTCCTTCTGGATGTAGGCTTCGGGGCCGACATGCACATCGAAGACGCCGGATTCCGTGTTCACCGTCAGGTGAACTCCGGCCCATCCTCCACGGCCAGAAACCGTGTTCACTTCCTCAACGGTCCCGCTCACGGTGGTTTCGGTCGCGGGGTTGTAGATGCGATTGGCTCTTCCCATGCCCATCTGCGAGTAGGCGGCGGGAACCAGGTAAAGGGTGATCGCGGCGATAGCGAGGATCGTTCCGAAGAGACGTTTGTACATCATGTCGCTTTTCCTCCTTGCAGCGTAAGTTCTCCCCTTGTTGAGCCTGCTCCTGCTCTTCGAACGCCGGCCTTGAGAAAGCGTGCGCGCTGTTAGGAACTCCGCTGCATGGCCCGTGAGGAGGGCCTATAAACCGATCCTGGGCCGCTTCCGCGGCCGCGCTCTGTGACGGCGGTCACGCCTTGAGATGGGGTATTTCGGGGGGCTGCTGCTTATAGAATTCGCTGCGCTTCCGGCTGTAGAAGAAGTAGATGACCAGGCCGATCGCGATCCAGACAAAGAACCGGACCCACGTCATCACTTCCAGCCCGGCCATGAGCACCAGGCAAAAGACGATGCTCAGCACCGGAAACACCGGACCAAACGGAACCCGGAAGCCGCGCTTGCGGTCCGGCTCCCGGTAGCGAAGTATCAGGACCCCGGCCGACACAAGCACAAACGCGAAAAGAGTGCCGATGTTGGACAGGTCGGCCACCGTGCCAATGTCAAGCAGCCCAGCCGGTATTGCCACCAGGAAGCCCGCAACCCACGTCGAAACGGCCGGCGTGCGGTAGCGCGAGTGCACCTTCGAAAAGATGGAAGGCAGCAGCCGATCCCGCGACATCGCGAACCACACCCGCGCCTGACCAATCTGGAAAACCAGGATCGAAGACACCATGCCGAGGATCGCTCCGCAGAGCACCACCAGATGGATGTAGCGCAGGAAAACGCTGTGTTTGGCCGCGGCGAGATGGCGGAGCGTGTTTACGACCGGCGCCGCGTCGTCCGCCATGGTGTTCCAGTGCCGGAGGCCAACCAGTATCACGGCCACTCCGACGTAGAGCAGAGTGCAGACAATCAGCGTCGCGATGATGCCGATAGGCATGTCGCGCTGCGGGTTCTTGCACTCTTCGGCGGCAGTCGAGATGGAGTCAAAGCCGATGTACGTGAAAAAGATAATCGAGCCGCCGGTGAGGATTCCCGACCATCCATTAGGCGCGAAGGGGTGGTAGTAGCTGGGATGGATGAACTGGGCCCCGGCGATGATGAAGACCAGAATGGCGCCGATCTTGAGCAGCACCATGATGTTGTTGGTGCGCGCCGACTCGCGGATGCCGTGCACCAGCACCACCGTGATGACCAGCACCACGATGAAGGCTGGAACATTGAACCCGAAGTGCCAACCGGGCTGGTAGAGCACCTTGCCGGAAAAATCAGTGAGGCCGCTCGGAAGATAGGCCGGGGAGATCCACTTGAGCGGGGGGTGGATGCCAAACCAGTCCATGAAGTCGACCGAGTGTTCGGCAAAGCCGACCGAGACCGCCATGTTCGAGAAGGCATATTCGAGGATGAGGCTCCAGCCGTTAATCCATGCGATCAGCTCGCCCAGCGTCGCGTAGGTATAGGTATACGCCGAGCCCGCAATGGGGATCATCGAGGCCAGCTCCGCGTAGCAAAGGCCGGTGCAGGCGCACACAATCGCAACCAGGACCAGCGAAAGCGCCAGCGCGGGGCCGGCCCCGGGCCGGCCCGACATCGCGTGGTGCCGGATCAGAAAATCCAGCAGCGGCGTGTTGAGCACTGATGACTTGGTGAAGTGCTGGCCGCTGATCGCCGTTCCAATCACCGTGAAGATGCCAGACCCAACCACGGCTCCAATCCCCAGCGCAACCAGCGAGACGGGGCCAAGGGTCTTCCGCAGCCGCCGCTCCGGTTCCTCTGACTCGGCGATCAGCTTGTCAATCGACTTTCTGGCGAAAAGCTGGGACAGGGACGCACTCCTGAAAATGAGGCTGAAAATGGGAGTCTACAGGGAGACCCCGGTGCTAGCCAACTGGAATAGCGCCAAATATTCGAGGAATCTTCTGCAAATACGCAACGCGGCCCTTTCCTCACAAGGAAAAGGCCGCGGTGAAATCTGAAACGGCTGCAATTTGGGTGCGAGGCTTAGCGCTTGCTCTGGCCGCGCGAGAGCTTCTTCACCTTCTTCTTGTTAGAGCCGCGAGGCTCAGTGCGCTTGGCCTTGGGCGCAGCCTTCTTGCGGGCTGTGCGCTTGACCGCTTTACGCTCTTCCTTGTTTTCCATGCTCTTCGTATTTGCCATAATTTCGATCCTTCACCATAGAGAACTTTTGCGGGAGTGCAGTCCTCGGCGCAATCTTAGACGCGCTCCAGCTGGGCAAATTTCTCCACCAGCTTTTTCACTCCGAACTTTGCAAATTGTACCGTAACCTTGGCGCTTTCACCCTCTCCTTCACGCCGGAAGACTATGCCTTCGCCGTATTTCGGATGCCGCACCCGCATTCCATTGCGCAGCGCCGTGGCGCCGGCAGGCTCAGGCGCGTCGAGCTTCGCGCTCCCGGACCTGGCCGGATGCAAAGACCCGCTCACCCGCGGACCGCCGCCCCCCCCAAAGAACTGGGCAATATTGTCGAGCGACCCTCCGGCTTTGGCGCCGGAGCGCGAGTTGCGCGGGTTGGCTGTGTACGCCGCGCTCTGGTCTTCATCCTCGTAGGCATAATGGCGGGACGAACCGTCGTTGCGGCCTCCGCCATGGCCCTTACCGAAACTGCTTCCGTAGCCCGGGCCGCCCGAATTCGAACGGCTCATCCCGCCGCCGAGGTCTTCCATCAGCCGGTACGGAATCTCCTCAAGAAACCGCGAAGGCGTCGAGGCCTCGGGCATGTCATTCCCGTACCGCCGCCGGTACCGGGCGCGCGTCACTATCAGCGAATCCATGGCGCGCGTCATCCCCACGTAGCAAAGCCGCCGCTCTTCTTCCATCTGGTTGGGATCGCTCAGCGTCCGCGAGTGCGGAAACAGACCCTCTTCGAGCCCGGCCAGGATCACCATCGGGAATTCGAGCCCCTTGGCCGCGTGCAGCGTCATCAGCGTCACACGGGCATCAGCGTTGTACTGGTCCGTGTCGCTCACCAGCGCCGCGTGGTCC
>CAZWSD010000162.1:0-7326 GCA_964636535.1 uncultured Acidobacterium sp.
GAGCGCTTGCATGGCATGCAAGAGGTCGCCGGTTCGATCCCGGCTGGCTCCACCAAACGCCCCCGCCCGGGGCAGATCAGTACCGACCGTCCCTATCGTCTAGAGGCCTAGGACACGGCCCTTTCACGGCCGTAACACGGGTTCGAATCCCGTTGGGGACGCCACCGTCTGGGTGTTGGCGGCGTTGACTCCTTAACAGTTCTGGCGTCAGATGTGCGCTGATGCGGGTTTTGTCTTCCAACCGATGGTCCGCATCAAGCGAGTTGAAGGTGATCCGATCGTTCGGGGAGATGCCGCAAGGCGCGACGGGCCCCCCCGCCATGCCGCATGAGCCCTTGGTCATCCGCGCTGTCGCATGCGGGGACGGACAGATTCTTCTCTTTCATTCAGCCCCCAGATGTTATATTGTGAACGCCATAGGTAACCTGCACAGAGGGCAAACGGCGTGCACAATATAACAAGAAGCCCCTTGGGACGGTCCGAGGCGCGGTTTCTGGCTAAGGTCGGAGCCTGGGCCACGTTTTCGATCGCCCACGCGCGCGAGGTCTTGGAACATAAATCCGACGACCCCACCCGACAGTTTCTCGAAAAGCTCCAGACGAAGGGTTGGATCACGCGTATCCGCCGCGGCCGCTTCGCCGTCATCCCGCTTTCTTCCGGCGAAGGCCGTACTCCGCAGCTCCATGAATTCATCGTCGCCATGGAACTGGCCTCGCCGGTGGCGATCGCCTACTGGTCGGCGCTTAGCCATCACGGCATGACCGAGCAGTTGCCCCGCACGGTCTTCATCGCCACCAATCACCCCGTGCGCCGTCCCCCGAAGCAGGTGCTGGGGATCAACTACAAACTCATCTCGCTCAAGCCTGCCAAGTTCTTCGGCGTGGTCAGGGACTGGATTGGTGAGCAGCCGTTTCAGGTGACGGACAAGGAAAAGACCCTCATCGACGGTCTGGATCTCCCGCAGTACGTGGGCGGGGTGGATGAAATCGCCAAGGCGCTTGCTGGCCACTGGTCGGAGCTCAATGAAACAAAGTTGCGCGACTACGCTGGCAAGATCGGCAACAGCGCCGTGGCCAAACGCCTAGGCTTCCTGATGGAGACGCTCAAACTTGGCGACCCCGAAGCGCTGCACCAGGCCGCGTCAATCGCGTCCGGCTTCTCACCACTGGACCCCACGCTGCCCCGGCGCGGCAAGTACCACCGCCGCTGGGGATTGCTCGTGAACGTCGAGATCAAGTAATGATCAGCACCGCCGAGCTGCACCAGTTCGCCGAGAAGGAGGGACTGCGTTTCGACCAAGCCGAGAAGGATTACATTATTCTCTGGCTGCTGTTCGGCCTGACGCAGCCGGATTGGGCGCCGAAGGGATGGGCGTTCAAGGGCGGTACCTGCCTGCGCCACTGTTACTACGCGGGCTATCGTTTCTCCGAGGACCTCGATTTCAGTGGCGAGCCGCAAGGCCGCCCTCTCAAAACGTCTCTGGAATTGTTGGCGCGGGTCGCCACGTGGATCGGGGACGAATCCGGCATCCGCATGACGCTCAAGGAACCCCGGACGGTGCCTGGTGATTTTCAGGTCGAGATTCCTATTCAGTACCAGCGTGGCGGGGCACGCCGGCAGGCGCTGCCGCGCGTCAAGGTGCAACTCACGTTTGACGAGCCGATTCTTTCCGGCGTGGAAGAACGCCAAGTGACGCCGGCATATCCCGATCTTCCGCCGTTCAAAATTCCTGCTTACGGCAAACTGGAAATCCTCGCCGAGAAGCTACGTGCCTTGCTGCAGCAACAGAAGAAATGGCCGCGCCCGCGGGATCTGTACGATCTCTGGTACATTCTGTGCCACTCGGGGGAGCGCTACGCGTGGGAAGAACTCGAGCCGCTCTTTCGGGAGAAATGCCGCGTGCGTGATATCGAGCCCGATCTCAACGGCCTGATTTCGGAGCATCTGCGGGAGTGGAATCGAGACGCCTGGGTTGACCGGCTGGGCCCGATGTTGAAGGAGCTGCCGGAATTTGAGCAGGTGTGGCAGGAGTGGGTGGAGACGTTCCGGACAATGGTGAATAAGCCATTATGAAAATCCCATGCGTCGTTGATAACCAGGCTCAACTGCATTGCGGCTCGCGGGCAGGTCTTTGGGCCGCCAAACGATAAGGTACGATCACAACATGTCGCTAAACGAAGCCGATACCTGCCGCCGCTACGTGGTCCCGAAGCTCCAGGCTGCGGGTTGGGACACCGAGCCACATCGTCTCAACGAGCAGGTTACGTTCACCGACGGCCGCATCATCGTGTCGGGCCGCAGCGGCCGCCGGCGACCCGGCAAACGCGCTGACTATACCCTGCGGTATCGCGCCGACGTGGCGATCGCCGTTGTCGAGGCCAAGCCCTCCTACGCTACCCCGGGCCAGGGGCTTCAACAGGCCAAGGAGTACGCCGAAATCCTGGGGCTGAAATTCGCCTACGCGACCAACGGTCACGGCATACTTGAGTTCGACTACCTTACTGGACGGGAACGCGAGATCGAGACCTTCCCGACCCCCGCGGAGCTGTGGCAGCGCCTCACCGCCGCGGAGTCACTCGACCCGGAAGCGGCCGATCGGTTGCTGACGCCCGGTTACCACCTGAGCGGCAAGGTACTTCGCTACTACCAGGAGATCGCCGTCAACCGCGTCGTCCAAGCGGTGCTACAGGGTCGTCAGCGCATTCTTCTTACGATGGCCACAGGCACTGGCAAAACCTTTGTGGCCTTTCAGATCTGCTGGAAGCTCTGGTTGTCACGCTGGAACCGCACGGGCAACTACCGCCGACCCCGAATACTTTATTTGGCGGACCGCAATATTCTGGTGGACGATCCCAAGGCTAAGGAGTTCGCACCCTTCGGAGACGCGCGCTGGAAAATCGAGGGCGGCGTGGCCAGCAAGGGCCGCGAGATGTATTTCTCCATCTACCAGGCCATCGCCCGCGACGAACGTCGGCCTGGACTCTACCGCGAGTATGCCCCGGATTTTTTCGACCTCATCATCGTTGACGAATGTCACCGGGGGAGCGCCAAGGACGAAAGCAACTGGCGCGAAATCCTGGAGTACTTCAAACCGGCGTTCCAGATCGGGATGACCGCCACGCCGCGCCGCCGGGACAACGCCGACACCTATCGGTACTTTGGCGATCCGATCTATCAGTACAGCCTGCGCCAGGGCATTGACGACGGATTCCTCGCCCCGTACCGCGTCCATCGCGTGATCACGACCTGGGACGCGGCAGGTTGGCGACCGACCCAAGGCGATCTCGACCGCTACGGCCGTGCAATACCCAACGGGGAGTACCACACCAACGAGTTTGAGCGCGTCGTCTCCCTGCGCGCCCGCACCGAGACCGTCGCATGGCACTTGACGGAATTCCTGAAGAAGACCGACCGCTTCGCCAAGACCCTCGTTTTCTGCGTCGATCAGGAACACGCCGACGAGATGCGGCGCGCGTTGAACAACCTGAACGCCGACCTAGTCCGTCAAAACCCCGACTACGTCTGCCGCGTTACTTCGGACGAAGGCAGCGTGGGTCGGGGCCACCTCAGCAACTTCCAGGATGTGGAGCGGCGCACCCCGGTGATTCTGACCACCTCGCAGATGTTGACCACCGGCGTGGATGCCCCGACCGTTCAGAACGTCGTGCTGGTTCGGGTCATCAACTCAATGACGGAGTTCAAACAGATCATCGGCCGCGGCACGCGCGTTCGGGACGACTACGGAAAGCTGTTCTTCAGCATTCTCGACTACACGGGTTCGGCCACGCGCTTGTTCGCCGATCCGGAATTCGACGGCGACCCGTCCCTCGAAACTGAGCAACGCATTGATGAACTCGGCTTGCCCGTGGAGATCGAATCCGTGGTCGTGGACCATGAACTGGGCGAGGTCGGGGCACTGAGCGCGGAGGAGCCCCTGCCGCCTGACTACGGTGACCCCGAGGAGCGCCGCAAGTTCTACTTCGACGGTGGGCGGGTCGAGATCGCGGCGCACCTAGTCTACGAGCTTGACGCGGACGGTCATCAGCTGCGCGTGGTAAAGTTTACCGACTACACGGCCGAGAAGGTGCGCAGCCTGTACGCCAACGCCGCTGAGCTAAGAACTGAGTGGGCCGATCCGGACCACCGTCAGGAGATCATCGCCAAGCTTGCGGAGCGTGGCATCGACTTCGACGAACTGGCCACGGCAGCCAACCAACCGGACGCCGATCCGCTGGACCTGCTTTGTCACGTTGCGTTCAACGCGCCGCTGCGTACGCGGCGTGAACGGGCGCAGCGGTTGCGGTCCGAGAAAAAGGACTTCTTCTATCAGTACGGTCCAGAGGCCAGGGAGGTGCTGGACGAGCTACTGGACAAGTACACCGAACACGGCACGGCGCAATTCGTCGTCCCAGACGTGTTGGAAGTCCCACCGATCAATCAGCGCGGGAACGTCATACAGATCGCCCGTCATTTCGGCGGCGAGGACAAGCTGGTGGAAGCCATTCGGCAATTGCAGACTTTGTTGTATGTGGCGTAAGGGAGACCCATGGTAAAGCGCGGGAAAAGATCGCAGGAACCGAAAACGACGGCGGAACATTTAGGCGCCGTGATCAAATCCTGCCGCCAGATCATGCGCAAGGACAAGGGCCTGTCCGGCGATCTCGATCGGCTGCCGCTGCTCACGTGGGTCATGTTCCTCAAGTTCCTGGACGACATGGAGAGCATCGAGGAATCCCGCGCCAAGATGCGCCGCGCAAAGTACTGCCCGACTATCGAACCGCCGTACCGGTGGCGGGACTGGGCGGCCCAGGAAAACGGCATTACCGGCCCCGAGCTGATCGCCTTCATTAACCAGGAAGAGGCCAGGCGTCCGGACGGCGCGACGGGTCCGGGGCTGTTTGCATACCTGGGCGGCCTGCACAACGGCCCCACCAGCCGCAAGCGCGTGATCGCCGGCGTCTTCAGCCGCCTGACCAATCGCATGCAGTCCGGCTACCTGCTGCGGGACGTCATCAACTCGGTCAACTCGATCCACTTCGAGTCCCAGGACGAATTGTTCACGCTGGGTCACCTCTACGAATCCATGTTGCGCGAAATGCGCGACGCGGCTGGAGACTCCGGCGAGTTCTACACGCCGCGTTCGGTAGTTAAATTCATGGTCGAGGCCGTGAACCCGCGTCTGGGCGAGACTATCCTTGACCCGGCCTGCGGTACCGGCGGCTTCCTGGCCGAAACGTTCAATCATCTCTCCAATCAGGTTAAGACCATCGAAGACCGCAAGGTTCTCCAAGAGCAATCCATCTTCGGTGGTGAGGCAAAACCGCTGCCGTACCTGCTCTGCCAGATGAACCTGCTGCTGCACGGCCTCGAAGCGCCGCAGATCGATCCGGAGAACAGCCTGCGGTTTCCCTTGAACGAGATCGGCGACAAGGACCGCGTGGACGTAATCCTCACCAATCCGCCGTTCGGCGGCGAAGAGGAGCGGGGTATCCTGAGTAATTTCCCAGAAGACAAGCAGACGACTGAAACGGCGCTGCTTTTCCTCCAACTCATCATGCGCAAACTCAGGCGGGGATTAAAGCCCGGTCGCGCCGCCGTGGTCGTGCCCAACGGCATGCTGTTCGGCGACGGCATCTGCGCGAGAATAAAGGAAGAACTACTCAAACAGTTCAACCTGCACACGATCATCCGCCTGCCTAACGGCGTGTTTGCACCATATACGTCGATTCCAACGAACCTGCTCTTTTTTGAACGCTCCGGCCCGACGAGGGAGATATGGTACTACGAGATACCTCTTCCCGAGGGTCGTAAGAACTACACGAAGACCAAGCCGATGCAGTTTGAAGAGTTCGCCGATTGCATTAAATGGTTCAATGCGAAGAAGAGGAGAGAGAGCGACCAGGCATGGAAAGTCGCAGCCGATGACATAATCAAGTACGACGAACAGGGCAACTTAATCTCGGTAAACCTCGACATCAAGAACCCTACCAGCCAAGAGGCCTTGGAACACCTTCCGTCCGACCAACTCGCCGCTGATATTCTCGAAAAGGAGCAGCGGATTATCGAGATCATGGAGGAGATCAAGAGTGAGCTAGAAGGGGTGGGCCTATGAGGACACCGTCGGCATTATCCGAGTCAATCGCGGATGGTGTTGGGAGAGCCTGGCAACTGACACCTCTGGGCGAGGTTCTTAATGAGCGCCAGGAGACGCCCGATCCCACGGCGATCGAGTTTGGAGAAATCCCTATAATCGCCAAGATCGGCTTCAATTCGGGGCAGATTGAGCTTCGATCCGAGGGCAAGACCAATACGAAAATGGTCCTGATACATCCCGGTGACTTGGTGGTTTCTGGAATTAATGCGGCGAAGGGTGCCATCGCGATCTACCCAGAGGATGCGACATCGGTGGCCGCTGCAACCATCCACTACGCTGCGTACGAAGTAAAGGCAGACAGGGCCAACAGGTCTTTTCTCTGGTGGCTGCTAAGAAGCAATCTGTTTCGAAATATTCTCGCCGCTCATTTACCGGGCGGTATCAAGACGGAGTTGAAGGCGAAGCGCCTTCTCCCAATTCCGATCCCGCTACCGCCACTCGAGGAGCAGCAGAGAATCGTGGTAAAGATAGAATATTTCACTGCCAAAATCGATGAAGCCCACGGCTTGCGCCGCCTCTCGATTATCGAGGCCGATGCATTGCTAAAAGCTGAGTTAAATGCGCTTACCGATACCTTTGTTGATCTCGGAACTCTCAATCGGGTTTTGGCGGGCAAACCTAGGAATGGATGGTCTGCGCGATGTGACAACGCTGAGGCGGGAACGCCGGTACTGACTTTGAGCGCCGTTACTGGCTTTCTTTACGATTCTACAGCATATAAACGTACTTCATTACCTACAGACCCTTATGCCCATTACTGGGTGCGAAAAGGTGACCTACTAATAAGCCGCAGTAATACACCTGAACTGGTAGGGCACGCCGCGATTTACGACGGACAACCGGAACGGTGCATCTATCCCGATCTCATGATGCGGGTTCCTGTAAACGGAAAAGTGGCAGATACAACGTTTGTATGGTTCTGGCTTCAAACGCCATTGGTTCGAGAGTTTATTATTGCAAACGCAAAAGGGACCAGTCCCACGATGAAGAAAATATCCCAGGGAACGGTGCAGGCAATCCCGTTCCCGGTCAGCGTTTCACTGGAACAGCAGCGGAAGATTGTAGGCTATTTCAATAGCTTGCAGGAAAAGGTTAAACGCCTTGCATCCATGCAAACCAAGATGCTGGCAGAACTCAACGCCATGCTTCCGTCAATCCTGGACAGAGCATTC
>CAZWSD010000163.1:0-7303 GCA_964636535.1 uncultured Acidobacterium sp.
ACCACGGCGAGGATGACGCAGAGGGAGACGAGTGTTGGGATTTGGACCCAGTGTTCGGCGAGCATTTTGAAGGCGACGAAGGCGAGGATGATGCCGAGGCCGTAGTGGAGCAGGTGGAAGCGGTCGAGGAGGCCTGCGAGGACGAAGTAGAGGGAGCGCAGGCCGAGGATGGCGAAGACGTTGGACGTCCAGGCGATGATGGGCGAGCGTGTGACGGCGAGGACGGCGGGGACGGAGTCGAGGGCGAAGACGAGGTCAGTGATTTCGACGACGAGGATGACGAGCAAGAGGGAGACGAGGACGAGGCGGCCGTCGGGCAGGCGGCGCAGACCGCGATGCATGAGCCAGCGGACGGACCGTGATTGCGTCTGGTTCCTGGGATGGGCGAGGAGCAGGCGGACAGCGGCGATGGCGAGGATGACGCCGAAGATGTATTGCACCCATAGGAAGCGGTCGAGCAAGCGGACGCCGATGACGATGAAGAGGCCGCGGAGGGCGACGGCGCCGAGGATTCCCCAGAGGAGGACGCGGTGTTGCTGATCTTCCTGGAGCTTGAGGGCGCGGAAGATGATGAGGAAGACGAAGAGATTGTCGATGGAGAGGGAGGCTTCGATGAGGTATCCGGAGGCGAATTGAAAGCCTGCTTCCGGGCCGGAGCGCCAGCCGGTGTAGAGGGTGTAAGCGGCGGCCAAGAGGACAAGAAAGGTGGTCCAGAGCGCGGCGGTGCGGGGTGATCGGCCGCGCTGTTTTCGGTGGAGCAGGCCGAGGTCAACGAAGAGGAGGGCGGCGACGATGAGGGCGAAGAGGATCACGCGGTGTGAGAGAGATCAGGATTCTCCGCGGGCTTGCCGGCGGGCTTTTCGGCGGGCGGGATGGACCATGAAGGAGACGCCGATGCTGACCAGGTAGAGAGTGAGCATGGGCGTGGCAAAGACACACATGGTGAGGACGTCGGGGGTGGGAGTGATGATGGCGGCGATGATGAAGATGATGAGGACGGCGTAGCGGAAGTTTTTCCAGAGGAATTTGGGCGAGACGATGCCAAAGAGCGAGAGGAAGAAGACGACGATAGGGAGTTCAAAGGTGATGCCGAGGCCAAGGATTACGGTGAGGAAGAGGTTGGTGTACTCATTGATTTCGATGAGGGGGCGGAACTGGCTGCTGTAACCGAGGAGGAAGTCGAGGGACTCGGGATAGACCCAGCGATATCCGAAGTAGGCACCGCAAAGAAAGAGGCCGACGCTGGAGGCCATGAAGGGCAAGACGTATCGCCTTTCATGGGAGTAAAGGCCGGGAGAGATGAACATCCAGACCTGGTAAAGGATGTAGGGAGCAACGAGGATGCAGCCGACCATGAGGCTGATCTCGAGGTACATGTTAAAGGGGTCGATGGGGTTGTGGTAGACGAGTTCGGTGGGCAGATGGTGGGCTTTGAGCGCGAAAACGATGGGCGCCTGCATGAAGCCGTAGATCTGCAGATGAAAGGCGTAGGCAATGAAGAACCCGACAATGATGGAAAGGACGGAGCGAATGAGGCGGCGGCGGAGTTCCTCGAGGTGCTCCATGAGGGTCATGCCGGGGAGCTCAGCGCGCTCGGAGACGGCGGCGCGGGCGCGATCGACGATGTCAGGCATGATGGATGGCCGTGTCGCTTTCTGGCCGGACGGGGTCCTGCGGGGTCCTGGTTGATTCGTGGGTGGCGACATCCGGCTGGAGATGCCCGGAGGGTTCGTCGGAGGGCAGATAGGAGGTGGGGGCCGAGGAATCGGATGGTTCGGAGGAGATTTCCGGGCCGTAGTCCTCGGAATCCGGATGTAGATGTGAGCGGTAGGCGCTGTAGCGGTCTTCGATGTCGGGGGAGTCTTCGGGGTAGAGGTCTTGGGCGCGAGTCGGGGAGGGGTCGAGGAAGTCTACCGGGTCGATGCATTCCTCATCGGGGAGGGGTGGGGTAAAGGGGCGAGCGAGGTCGGCTGGGTCGGGCTCGGCGTTGGAGAGGGTTTCGGCCTGGGTGATTTCACTGGGCAGGGCGTGCGGCTGGGAGATGCTGGGGGTGGCGGCAGCGGCGGCATCGAGCTTCTTGCGGCGGTCTTCTTCCTCCAGGTTGCGGAGTTCGTCTTCCATCTGCATTTTGAATTCGTTGCTGGCTCGGCGGAACTCCATCATGAGGCGTCCGACCTGGCGTCCGATTTCGGGCAGACGCTTGGGGCCGAAGAGAATGAGGGCCAGGAGGACGATGAAAGTGTAATCGCCGAAGTGCATGAATTCTTATGATACCTGCGAGCGCGCGGGATACGGAATGTTCGAGATGGACCGAGAACCGCTTTCGAGAGTACGTGGGACGACGGCGGTTGGATTACACTCATTTTAAGTCTGAAATGGAGAGGTGTTGGCCGCTGCGACGGTTTGGCGGGGAGACGCATCCATTGAGACAGTAAGGAACGGTTGCAACATCCCCGCTGGTTGGGCGCCGCTACGGGCGCAGTGAACCGGCTGCAGCCTGATTGTGCTTTCAACATCCCCGTCCAGAGCTGATCGAGATTCGTCTGGACTGAAGGCGGCTACGCGTGAGTGGAGTTGTGGAAACGGCAGTAATGGCAACCGAAGCGGTTGCGGGGCAGAGTTGCTCGCTGGACGATTACCTGGCCATGCCGGATCACGGCATGGATGAGCGGATTGCGTCCGCGCGCGAGGCGCTGGGGGCTACGGTGGTTTTGCTGGGGCACCATTACCAGCGGGACGAAGTGGTTCGGTTTGCGGACTTTACGGGCGACAGTTACAAGCTTTCGAAGATTGCGGCGGAGACTCCGGCCAAGTACATCGTGTTTTGCGGGGTGCATTTTATGGCCGAGAGCGCGGATGTGCTGGGCCGGGCGGAGCAGCAGGTGATTTTGCCCGATAGGAATGCCGGTTGCTCGATGGCGGATATGGCGGAGATCAGCCAGGTGGAGGCGTGCTGGGAGACGCTGGCGGGGGCCGGGCTGGACGAGAAGGCGGTGATTCCGCTGACGTATATGAATTCGACGGCGGCGATCAAGGCGTTTTGCGGGGAGCGGGGCGGGCTGGTGTGCACCTCGTCGAATGCGCGGAAGGCGTTTGAGTGGGCGTTTGGGCGGGCGGAGAAGATTCTGTTTCTGCCGGATCAGCATCTGGGGCGGAATACGGCGTTTGCGATGGGGATCGGACTGGAGGAGATGGTGGTATTCGATCCGTGGCAGATTGGGGGCGGGGTGACGGCGGAGAAGCTGCGGGCGGCGAAGGTGATCCTGTGGAAGGGGCATTGCTCGGTGCACCAGCGGTTTTTGCCCGAGCATGTGGACCATGTGCGGGCGAAGTATCCTGGGATCCGGGTGGTGGTGCATCCGGAGTGCCGGTGGGAGGTTTGCCAGAAGGCGGACGCGCTGGGGTCAACGGAGCGGATTATCGCCGAAGTGGAGCATGCGCCGGAGGGGACGATGTTTGCGATCGGGACCGAGATCCACCTGGTGAACCGGCTGGCAAAGGAATATGCGGCGCGGGGCAAGCGGATCATTACGCTGGATGATACCGGGTGTCTTTGCACGACGATGTATCGCATCAGCCCGGGACATTTGGCCTGGGCGCTGGAGAACCTGATGCAGGGGCAGGTGGTGAACCGGATCCAGGTGGATGAGGATGTGAAGCAGTGGGCGCGGGTGGCGCTGGACCGGATGCTGGAGATTCGGAGTTAGGCTATGGGGATGAAGACGTTCACGCTGGATGAGGCGCAACTGCTTTTGCCGACAATTGAGGCGCTGTTGAAGCAGGCGATGGAGGCGAAGGCGGCGGCAGAATCGGTGGAAGAAGAGCTGCAGGGAGTGGCGCGGAGGATTTTTCTGGCCGGGGGCTCGATGGTGAATGTGGCCGAAGTGCAGCGGCGGAAGTCCGCGCTGACGGGACTGGTGCAGCGGGCGAAGGACGCGGTGGAGGAGATAGACGCGATCGGCGTGCAGGTGAAGGACCTGAATGTTGGGCTGCTGGATTTTCCGGCGTACCTGGACGGGGAGATTGTGCTGCTGTGCTGGAAGCTTGGGGAGGCAAAGATCGGGTACTGGCACGAGATGGAAGCGGGATTTCGGGGGCGTCAGCCGGTGGATGGGCGGTTTGGGGTGAGCGATCCAGACAAGGCGAATTAGGGGTATTGCGGGAGGTCAGGCCGTTTGTCTGCGGGCGAAGATGCGGGCTATTGACGGGCGGATGACGAGGCCGGTGATGTCAAGGAAGGCGTGGGCGGCGGCGGCGGCCCAGATGGATCCAGTGAAGAGATAGACGAGGGTGAGGAAGAGTCCGAGGATGGTGGTGGCGATGACGCCGACCGGGCCCTGGTAGAAATGGGCCAGGCCGAAGAGAAGGGCGGCGAGGACGAAGGCGGGGACGGCGTGTCCGAAGAGGATGGCCAGCAAGAGGGGCAGGAGCAAGCGGAAGTAGAGCTCCTCACTGAAGCCCGCATTGAGAGAAATGACGGCGCCGTGCGCGATTTCGGCCCAGTTGCGGGGTACGAGCGGGGCGATATCGCCGAGGGTGACAGGCCTGGGGGCCTGTTTTTTCTTTTTGCGGCGGGCGGCGAAGATTCCAATGAAGAGGCCAAAGACCAGGGCGAGGGCGACGCCGGCGACGAAGCCTGTGATTCCGGATTGACTGGGGCCGTGAGCGAGGAAAAAGCTGGAGAGGGGCCGGAATTCCGGGGGGAGGGTGACGAGCGCGGAGAGCCGGCCAAGGATGGCGAGGGCGATGAGGCTGGTGAAGCCGAAGAGCAGGAAGCTTTTGAGGGTCCAGAGGCGGAAGCGGCGCTGACGGTCCTGGGTATCTGTAAGGGCTTTGAAGGCGCGGTACTCGGCGGGATCTTTGCGGAGGTACCAGGCAAAGGGAGCCAGAACGAGGATAAGCAAAATGGCGGCGAGGGTCATGCGGTATTCGGGGTGTGGCGATGCTCTTACGCTCCAGTGTATGCGGAGAGGTGAGCGAGAGAGCGAAAGGGTGCGTCAGATAATGCAACACTGGACGACCGGCCCGGATGAGGAGCAAGACGGGCGAGATGGGAAGATAGAAGTGCAATGAGGGATTGGATGAGCGCCGGAGGCCGGAGATGAGAGTGGCGGGATGGTGTTTGCTGGCAGGGCTGCTGGTGCTGGCCGGATGTGGGCAGTTTTTTCCGCCGCTCAGCCAGAACGGCGGCGGTGGCGGAGGAACGGGGACGACGGGGAATTACTTGTACGTGGCGAATTCGAATCCGAACCTGAATACGGTAGCGGGGTATTCGCTGGCGAGCGGGGCGCTGACGGCTACGAGCGGATCGCCCTATAAGACGCCGTTGACGCCGACGACGATGGCGATGACGCCGAACGACGAGTTTTTGTATGTGGGTTCGACGTCGGGCGCGATGTATGTGTACACGGTGGGGAGCGACGGGTCGCTGTCGCTGGGCAATGGAGGAACCCCTGTGTTTACGGGGAATTCTCCGGCGGCGATGGTGATTGATGGAAGCGGGAAGTGGATGGTGTGGGCTTCGGCGTTTTCCGGAGAGGTGTATGTGCAGGGGGTCAACACGACGACGGGTGCTTTGACGAACGTCAATACCGCGGGGGTGGGGCTGGCGAGCACTTCGGCGAGCGCGCTGGCGATAACGCCGAACGCCCAGTATGTGTACGTGGCGCTGGGAACGGGCGGGGTGGAAACGCTGAGTTTTAACGCGACGACTGGGGCGCTGGCGGCGGTGAATACGGTGCTGGCGCCGAAGCAGAGTCTGGATGCGGACCTGGCGGTGGCGGTGTCACCGAACGGGCAGTATCTGTTTGTTACGGAGACGGGGATCAATGCGGTGCGGGTGTTTTCGATTGCGACGAACGGGACGTTGAGCGAGGTTTCGGGTTCGCCGTTCAAGACGGGGCTGGGACCGGCGGCGGTGCTGGTGGATTCAACGGGGAGCTATGTGTACGTGGCGAACCGGACGGGGAATACGATCAGCGCATTCACGTTGGGGACCGGAGGATTGCTGACGGAGATTGGCGGGTCTCCGTTTGCGACGGGAACGACGCCGGTGGCGCTGGTGGAGGACAAGTCGAAGGGCTACGTGGCGGTGGTCAACGCGGGCGGAGGTCCGGACCTGCAGGTGTTCGCCATCAGCAAGACGACGCCTGGGGCGCTGGTTTCAACGGCGACGACATCGACGGGGACGGATCCGACGCAGGCGATTGCGATTGCGGCGACGCAGTGACGCCGGGCAGGGCAAAGAGGGCGGGAGCCGATGCTATGCTCAACGAAGGGCTGAATCGCTTTTGTTCATGAATTTTCTACGCGGCAGGGCGCGGGGCGCGCGCCTGGGAATCTTGCTGGCAGTGGTTTTGTCGGCGCTTTCCGGTTGTCGGCAGCTGGAGCACCGTGTGGCTCCTGTGTACGTGTATGTTGCGGCCGAGCATGCGTTTCTTCGCAATCGGGTGGCGCCGGTCGCAAATTTTGTGACGGAAGTAACGAATGGGGAGCGGCTCCGGGTGCTGGATCACCGGACACGCTTTTACAAGGTGCGAGCTCCGAACGGGAAGATTGGCTGGATTGAGGAGCTGTATGTTGTAAACCAGGCGGAGATGGACAAGTTTGACGGGCTCCGGAAGGAGTACGCGAAGACTCCGGCGGTGGCGAAGGCGATTCTGGAAGAGACTTCATATCTGCACGATGCGCCGGGTCTGCAGGCTCCGCACTACTATCTTCTGCATACCAACGACAAACTGGCGATGCTGGTGCGGGCGTCGGTACCGGTGAGGGAGTCTACGCTGGGGATGATGCAGCGGGCCGAGGATATCAAGGAGGGCAAGACGCCGCCACCGGCGCCGATGGAGGATTACTGGCTGGTGCGCGATTCGAAGGGTCGGACGGGATGGGTTCGGGGGAGTGCGCTGGCTCCGGCTATACCGAATTCAGTGCTGGTGCTTGCGCCCACGAAGCGGATGATCGGGGCGTATCTTTTCCGGGAGGACAAGGACCCGAAGCCGGATGCACCGGACCACATGGTGGGGGAGTATGTGGCGGTGTTTGCTCCTTATCAGTCGGGGTTGCCGTACGATTTTGATGAGGTTCGGGTGTTTACCTACGATGTTCCGGGGCACCAGTACGAGACGGCGTACAGCGTGCATCACATTGAGGGATTTTTCCCGGTGAAGGTGGGCGAGGAGAGGTTTGGGGAGGATACGGACCCAGTATTTTCATTCCGGATATCGAAAGACCCCAATATTGCGCTGAATCCGCAGACGGGCCGGTTGAATCCCGGAGCACTGATTACGGTGAAGTACCGGAT
>CAZWSD010000164.1:0-2812 GCA_964636535.1 uncultured Acidobacterium sp.
GACATGCCCAACATCCGCGTCGTCGCCATCAGCTTTGACACCGACACCCACGCCTACGACCGCTTCCTCCTCCAGAACCACATCACCGGCATCACCACCGCCGTCGATCCCACCGGCCACACCAACCGCGAGTTCGGAACCACCCGTCCCCCCGAGTCCTACATCATCAACCGAAAGGGCATCATCGTCCGCAAAATCATCGGCCCCATCAACTGGACCAGCCCCGAGATGCTCAACTACCTCAAAAACATCTAGCCCCGCATCCGAAACGCGCACAGACAGACAGGTGGCCCACCCAAGCCTCTTCTGCTTGGGTGGGGAACAAGAATAGTCTGTCCTCCATGCCTACCAGGCTACGATGCTTCCATGCCGAACTCTCTCGTCCGATACCAGCAAACCGGCGACCTGCACTTCGTAACCTTCACTTGTTTCCGAAGGCAGCCCCGCCTCGGACGGGCAACTGCCGGAGGCCTCTGCGAACACTCGCTCGAAACCATGCGCCTCAGCTACCATCTGCAATTTCACTCATGCACAGGCCCGGCAGGGCCACCCCGCCCCCAAGGCGCGCGCAGACAAATCTCCCGGAAACAGCGGGAATCCCCCAATACTCCGCCCCGTCCAATGCATCCACCCATACGATTCAAACCGTATGGATCGTATAAAATCGCAGCGTCAACCCCGGCGCGCAGACCATACCCCTTAAAGGACCTACAAGCCTAATACCCTGTAATTCCATCATTCAAGGCCACTTACAAGACGTTAACCCAAAATATAAAATCGCAGGGTCCGGAGCCTCCCCTCTGCCCTCAAAAATGAACCGCTCTCCACCATTCGATCGAGAGCCTTTCTGGTGCAGTAAGCATCGATCCCGCTCCTTCGCGGCGCATCAACGCCCAGACACCCCTAACTGCCCTAACTCGATGCTAGGAACTCCTCCGTCTAGAGCCCGTTAACACTAACTCGTACGGCACTATCCAGGCTGGATAAATCCGGCCCTTACAATCCCGAGGCGCGCTTCCGCCATTGCCTGCATATACCCAGCCGGCAGGCTCCTCCCGCCGGCCGATCCCTTACTACAACGGTTCGTCTACAGCATTTCTGCTTGACGAGCGTTGCAAACTGCTGAAACCCCGCATATAGTATCATTATTGTCTTGCACGATCAGAAGCTGTAACTTTGTCGTTCAAAATGGCGTCGCGAATCGTCGCGGTCTGAACAGAGTTGCTCGAAGCCTATATTGCAACTGCCCTTTTGACATACCTCAATAAGTCCTCAACCTCGTGGAAGTCGGATTGTCCACCATAATTAACTGGGACTTCTAAAAGTCTCTTCAGTGGCATTGGTTTATCGCGGGTTTCTACATCGAGCATTTCTCCTGATCGAGTCGAGGAATGCGAAATACTCCGCGTATTTCCATCAAAGCACGACCACAAATGATCGTTCTCAACGGCCCTGCACGCCCCCGAGACTGCTTTAAATAGCCACGCCCCTCCTCAGGGCCGGCCACTTTACGATGGCGGTAAATCGAGAATGAGCAATTCTGTTTTACAGCTCCCCGCTTTGATGTATCACAACATCAGCCCCCATCGACCCAGGAAGCTGGAAATTTGGACCGTATCCCCCAAGGCCTTTCGGCGCCAGATGCACTGGCTCGCCAGGCGCGGCTACACAGGCATTTCCGCCCGCCAATGGTCCGCTTGGCGCCGTTCCAGCCAACCCTTGCCCCCCAAACCGGTTGTGTTGACCTTTGACGATGCCTATCAGGATATCGCCGAATATGCCCTCCCAGTGCTCCGTGAGTTCGGCTTCCGCGCAACCGTCTTCGTAGTCACCAGGTCGATAGGTAAAACAAATCTGTGGGATGAGCCCAGCGGTTTTGGCACCCTTCGAATCATGTCAGCCGGCCAGATCCACCAATTTGCCGACCAGGGCATTGAGTTTGGATCACACACCCGGACCCACCCCAGGCTCACGGCCCTCGACCCCGATGCCATGAAAGCCGAAGTCGCAGGCAGTCGCCTCGATCTCGCCGAGATCCTCGGCGCTCCGCCCACTTCCTTCGCATATCCTTACGGAGATTTCGACGAGCAGACAAAGGAATGTGTGGCCCGGAGCTACTCCGTTGCTTTCACCACCCAGGAAGGCCTCAACTCCATCCATACCGACCGCAACGCGCTGTACCGAACCCCCATGTGGCCCGACACTTGGCTCGCTGAAATGCCCTATAAATTGCGTTCCGGGACTGACCGCCTGCGCGATCTGCGTTTGAGTATCCGGAGAACGGCAACCAGCCCAATCAGATTTCTCGCAACGCCGCTCTCTTCCAAATTCGCCCGTCGCATCCATGCTGAATGAGAACGGCTTGCGCCGCAACTCATAAAGACCCTCAGAACGGCGGCCGAAGCTCTACTCGGATGGCGCTCAGCACAGGACGATCCCCCCTACAAACAGCCGCACTCCAGGGAATCTCAGCCATTTTGCTTTCCGATCAGGCCGAATGCTCGATTCCCGCCAGCCGAATCTCCTCCACAATATCGATTCCCGTCCGCCGCAGCAGTTGCGCCACCGTCGACTTGTTCAGCCGCGTCGCGTCGTACTCCACCCGAACCGTCTTCGCGGCTTCGTCAAACTGTATCTTCCTCACGCCATACACCTGCCGCATCGCCCCCACGCCGGCCATCGCCGCCTCGCTCGGGTGCATCTCGTACCGGTAAAGCACTTCTAGCTGGGTCATAAGCAACATCATATCAGCGGCTGGAGCCTCTAGCGCACCCCCTCTGCACGCCCTTTACCCCTGCCCTCAACCCCGCTC
>CAZWSD010000164.1:2912-7289 GCA_964636535.1 uncultured Acidobacterium sp.
AACCCCGCTCCAACCCATATAAATGGTGCAGCGGCCCATTCCCCCGTCCCACCGGATACGCCGCTTCCATCGCCTTCCGCACATACCCCTTCGCGCCGGCCACCGCCACCGCCCAACCATCCCCCATCACTATCCGGCACAACAGCGCCGAAGAAAAACTGCAACCCGTCCCATGCGTCGCCCGCGTCTCCACCCGCTCGCCGGCAAACCACCGCTCCTCCCCCGCGGCCGTCCGCAAAAAATCATCCGGCCGCGCCGCATCTCCCCCCGTCACCACCACGTTCAGCTCCGTATTCCCCAACTCCCCCACCAGTTCTGCCAGCCGCCTCGCTCCATCCCGCACCGCCTCATGGCCCTCCATCTCCATCCCCGTCAGATCCTCCAGCTCCGCCACATTCGGTGTCACCCAACCCACCCGCGGCAGCAATTCCCGCCGCAGCGCCTCCACGCCGCCAGCCTCCAGCAGCTCTTGGCCCGAGCTCGATCGCACCACCGGATCCAGCACCACCCGCCCACGCGCCACCCCCGCCGCCCTCAGAAACTCCGCCACCACCCCCACGTTCGCCCGCGTCGCCAGCATCCCGATCTTTACCCCGCCCACCGCTATATCCGACCCCAGCCAATCCAGCGTCTCCCTCAGCAACCCCGCATCCACCGGCTCCACCCGCCGAACACCCTGCGTCGACTGCACCGTCAGCGCCGTCACCGCCGCCACCCCGTACAGCCGGTGCGCCGCAAACACCTTCAGGTCCGCCGTTACACCCGCTCCCGACGACGGATCAAAACCCGCCACCGTCAGCACCGCTGCCCGTTCCTTGCCAGCAATTCCGATCCCGCTCATCTCTCTTCCGTTTCTACGGCCTCCTAAGGTCGCCGCGCAATCCCGCTACCCCGCACCCGCAATCAACACCCATTTCCCGCCACTCTCCAAAATCCACCATCACACACAAATTAAACAACTTACGAAGACTCTTAACCGCCTGCCCCATCCCCGTCCCGCTTCTCGCCTTCTCACCCCACCCATTCCAGGCATCCAACACAACCATGCTCCGCCCGCACACCCTCCGTCCCTCGACCAGCCGGCTCCGTCGCAGCCACTCCCCGCTCAACGGCGCCGCTTCCCCGCGCAGGCAACGGTTTACTCACTCCACGCCGTTTTGCAACTCACTCAGTTACATATTATGTAATTGAATTAGTTACAGATAAAAACCCTCTGAATTCTGCTAACTCAATGGTGCAGTTTGACTTAGATCATTGAACACACGTAGAATCTTGCTTAGGAGGAGTATGATTTCTATCGATCAAAAACTCAAATCCAGCAAGCGACGACACTTCCATCCCATCGCAGCCGCACTTCTTGTTATAGTCGGCTTCGCGGGCTCCAAAGCCTCCACCTCAACCCTCAACCCGGCTCTTGAGGCTGCCGCGATTCAGGCCGCCGCCCAAAGCAGATTGGACGGTCATGTATGGCAGCAGACCGGCATCGCCTCCTGGTATGGTCCACAGTTCCAGGGCAGGGAAACAGCCAGCGGCCAGATCTTCAACATGCACCAGCTCACCTGCGCCCACCGCACCCTGCCCCTCGGATCGCTCGTGCGTGTCACCAACCTGCAAAACCATAAGTCAGTCATTCTACGCGTAAATGACCGTGGACCGGTCCCCCCGAACCGCGTCATTGACCTGTCCTATGCGGCTGCGGGAAAACTCGGAATGCGCAAAGAGGGCCTAGCCCCGGTCCGCATCAAACTGATCCAATCCGGCGCCGATGTCGCCAAAGTTTCCTATCCGCCGAATCCTCAACGATAAGCTCAATCGGCGATAGCAATTCCGGCGGAACGGTGACCTCACCCGTTCCGCCTTTATCATTCTGAATGTGAATAAGATCATCGCTTCGCCGCAAGACCGCCTGATCGTTGCCCTCGACTTCCCGGACGCCGCCTCCGCCATGGCTCTCACCCGACGCCTCGGCCAAAACTGCCGCTGGGTCAAGGTCGGCCTCGAACTCTTCATCGCCGAAGGCCCGCGGATCGTCTCCTCCCTCGCCGAACACGGCCTCAACGTCTTCCTCGACCTCAAACTCCACGACATCCCCAACACCGTCGCCGCTGCCGTCCGGACCGCCTCCGCCGCCGGAGCCAAACTCCTCACCCTCCACGCCAGCGGAGGCCCAGCCATGCTCGAATCCGCCGCAAGCGCCGCCGCCGGCCTCCCCCGCCCACCTCAGCTTCTTGCCGTCACCGTACTCACCAGCATGGACGTAGACCAACTCAACGCCGTCGGCGTTCCCGACCCTCCCGCCGCTCAGGTCGCCCGCCTCGCATCCGTGGCCTGGTCCTCCGGCATCTGCGGATTCGTCTGCAGTCCCAATGAAATTGCCTCCACCCGCGCCTCGTTTCCCCAGGCCACCCTCGTAATCCCCGGCATCCGCCCCGCAGGTGCCCCTATCGCGGACCAGAAGCGTGTCGCAACACCAGCTTCGGCCGTCGCCGCCGGCGCCGACTTCCTCGTCGTCGGCCGCCCCATTACCCAGGCCCCCGACCCCGCCGTCGCGGCCGCCGCCATCCTCAACGAAATCGCCGCCGCATCAATTTAGCCCGTCTCCGCTCCTCAATCGCCCCCCCAAAAAACAGAAATGCCCGGCTTTGGGCCGGGCATCCTCTTTGAACTGCTTCTCCTGAGCGCTTACAGCTTCTCGAAAAACTCGCACACCGAGCAGGAAATGTACACGCCGCCCGGAATCCCGCGCTCACGATCCTTCACTCGCTTCACGATCCGGGTCGGCTTCGAGCACTTCGGACAATCCGTGCTCTTCGTCGTGTCCATTACTTTTTGACGGTCTGCGGTTTTGGCAATCTTAGCCATAACTAATCTCTCCTAACAGATACTGGACGCATTCTCTGCGTGGCCGTGCCCTTCGGGCAGGCTCTCAACAGCCTGGCTTCTTCTGGATTTCGCCTGAGATGAGCAGGGTTCGCCCTGGAAGAACGACAGTTTCGCTCTCGTTAGTCTACACGAAGCAGCCCCGCTGAAACAGCACCCTCTGCGCCCCTTCCACCCTCCAGAATCTAACGCTCAGGACTCATGCTTTCCCGGCGGTGGCTGCCCTTCATCGCTCTTCTGCTCCGCCCCGGACGTGGCATTCAGCCCACTCTGGGCCGATTCCTCCGCCGCTCCTTCCGGCACGCTGGCCGCCCCCAGGCCCTCCGACTGCTCTTGCATCTTCTCCGCATCCGCCCGCGCACTCTCCAGTTGCACTGGCTTCCACGTATGCCCCGCACCATCCACAGGAGGCATCGTCCTCGCCGTCACTGTACTCGGCACTCCGCCAATCTGCACCAGCGCCGGTTCTGCCGGCGCCTGCGGACCCATCGCCGCCTCATGCTGCCGCCGCGCCAGCGCATCAATGTCCACCGCAATTCCACCCGGCACAATCTCCGGAATCGCCCACCGGTACTTCAGCTCCCGCGTCGTCCACATCATCACTGCCACAAGCCCGAACAGCACCAGGATCGCAATCGCCCCGCCCTCCGGCCCGTAGCCGTCGCCCGTCAGCCAGATCGGCCCGGACGTATACGTCCGGATCAGCGGCGAAAACCGCGTCAATCCGCTGATCGGAAGCCCAAACAGAATCCCCATCGCCGCATTCCACGCAAAGTGGAAACCAATCCCCACCCACAACGCCCGCGTCCGCAAGTACGCCAGCGCCAGCAACCATCCCGCCAGCACCGTCGTCAGGGTGCTCGCCGCCGATACATCAGGATTCCCAAGGTGCAGCAGCCCAAACGCAAACGCCGCCAGCACCGTCGCCGTCACCGGTCCCATTGCATCCATCAGGCGCTGGAAAGGATAACCCCGAAACGCCACCTCCTCGGCCATCGCCGCCGCTGCCAGCGTCCCTATGTCCAGCAACAGCAGCCCGACGTGATGCCAGCTCCAATACCAGTAAATGTATAGCCCGCCCCCGAACGCAATCGGCAGCACGCACGCCACCATGCCGCCCCAGCCCAGCGCCGCGCCCAGCCCGATCTCCCGACGCCAGCCCTCCCGCCTCATCAACCCCATCGACCGCACCGGGTGCTGCTGGTGCTCGCCCGTATACCCCATCGCCGCATAGCCAACAATCAGCAATGCAAGCAGGAACACCCGAAACCACAGCTCTTCCCACGCCCCGGTCGCCAATCCCCGCGCCGCGCTTGCCGCCAGCCGCTCCGCCAGCAGAAAGTACAAAATCGCTATCAAAACCCAGCCCAGCGCCCGCAGACGCCCTAATATACTCACTCGCATCTCCGCAGTCGCAACTATCGGTTGAGGCTAATCGGCAGTGTAAAACTGGGCGATATTCCGGAACTTCTCGTACCGCCGCTGCAGAAGCTCGTC
>CAZWSD010000165.1:0-7281 GCA_964636535.1 uncultured Acidobacterium sp.
GCATTTTTGCCGTAGGTGGGCCGTGCACATGCATCTGCTACCAGTTTAGATGCAGGCCAATATGGCTCAAAGCGATCTTTTCAGCACTCAGAAGGGCGGTTTCAGACCGACGTAGTTTTGGAGGCATGGGCATCGCGGCGGGGTGGAATACCGCGGCGGACGGGAACACCGGAGGCCTGGTCGCGCAAGCCGGACCAGGTTTCGGCCACGATGATGCTGTTGGCCGGTTGATGGGTGTTGTAGCGCACCGAACAGGGGAAGTCGAGGCGCATGGCGTGGATGTCAAGGTAGTCGCCGAGGAGGGTGACGTCCTGGGAGCACTCGTAGACGACGCCGGAGACCTCGTATTTGTACATGACGAGCTGCATGCCGCCGGGGTGGTCGCTTTCTTCCTCTGAGAGATCGGAGATGTCGAGGACCGTGCCGTCAATGATGCGGCCGGTGCGGACGAGGGCTTCGCGACGCTGGCGTTCCAGTTCCTCGGCGGTGGGGCGCTTGCGGAGGAACAGGTAAAGGACAGCGCCAGCGCCAAAGACAAGGGCGGCGGCTGTGCCGTAAACCTGGGGATCGCGCAAGGAGAAAGGTTGCATCGGTCTCTAGAGGCAAGCATACCGCAGGAAAGCGTGGAAGATTCGGCGCATTTCAGGGCGCGGAGACGGGGGCAGTACACTTTGGTTTTTGCGGGCGCGGTGACGGATTCAGACGCTGGGCATGTGCGCAAGAATTCGCGTAAGATGCGGCGAAACGGGCCGCGCGGCTGGCGATATACTGAATAGACAATGGTGAAACGCACGTCGTCTCTTTCCGCCGGCTCCGGCGGCGACCTTTCCCCCCACAGCCGGAACTCCTCAGGCGCGGCGCGCATCCGGTCCACGACCGTGCTTTGCGTGAAGCGCGGCAACAGCGTGGTGATGGCTGCCGACGGGCAGGTGACCATGGGCGATGCCGTGATGAAGCATACGGCGCGCAAGATCCGGCGGCTGTATCAGGACAAGATTCTGGCAGGGTTCGCCGGCTCGACGGCGGATGCGTTCTCGCTCTTCGGCCGTTTTGAAGGCAAGCTGGAGCAGTACGCCGGCAACCTGGGTCGAGCCGCGGTGGAACTGGCGAAAGACTGGCGCACGGATAAGATGCTGCGTAACCTGGAGGCCCTGCTGGTGGTGGCCGACGTGAACCAGATGTTCCTGGTGGGCGGCGCCGGCGACGTGATCGAGCCGGATGAGGCGATTTTGGCGATTGGCAGCGGCGGCTCATATGCAACGGCGGCCGCGCGCGCGCTCATGCAGAACACAGAACTGGGAGCGCGCGAGATTGCCGAAAAGTCGCTGCGCATTGCCGGGGATATCTGCATCTACACCAACAGTCAACTCACCATTGAAGAACTGAACGCCGAGTAATCTGCGCGTTGCGAAGGACTGATTGACATGGCGATTTATTTACCCGGAGCAGCCGAGGACCAGGAGCTTTCGCTCGACCAGCTGACTCCGCGCGAAATAGTTATCGAGCTGGACAAGTACGTTGTGGGGCAAAAGGCGGCCAAGCGGGCCGTGGCGATTGCGCTGCGCAACCGCATGCGCCGGCAAAAGCTGACGCCGGACCTGGCCGACGAGATCATGCCGAAGAACATCATCATGATCGGCCCCACGGGCGTGGGCAAGACGGAGATTGCGCGGCGGCTGGCGAAGCTGACGGGTTCTCCGTTCCTGAAGGTGGAGGCCTCGAAGTTCACCGAAGTGGGCTACGTGGGGCGCGACGTGGAGTCGATGGTGCGCGACCTGGTGGAGATCGCTATCGACATGGTGCGCGAAGACAAGCTGGAAGAGGTGGAGGACAAGGCCGAGCTGAATGCCGAGGAGCGATTGCTCGATCTGCTGTTGCCGCCGCCAACAGCCGCGCCGGCTCCAGCCGCCGGCACAAGCGCCGGCGAGACGCCGGACAAGCACGGGGCGATTATTCTGCCGCCGCCCGGAGCCAGTGCGCCACCTCCCAGCGACTCCCACCAGCGCACGCGGGAGAAGCTGCGGCAGCAGTTCCGCGAAGGCAAGCTGGACGAGCGCATGGTGGAGATGGACGTGCGGGAACGCGGGACGCCATTGTTCGAGATTATTTCGAACCAGGGCGTGGAAGAGATGGACATCAACCTGAAGGATGTCCTGCCGAACATCTTTGGCCAGCGTACCAAGAAGCGGAAGATGACGGTGGCTGAGGCCTTTGAGTACCTGGTGCAGGAGGAAGAAAGCCGCCTGATCGACATGGACCAGGTGACGCGAACGGCGGTGGAGCGCGTGGAGACGTCAGGCATCGTCTTTCTGGATGAGATCGACAAGATTGCGGGACGCGAAGGCGGGCATGGGCCGGATGTCTCCCGCGAGGGCGTGCAGCGCGATATTCTGCCGATCGTGGAAGGCACCACGGTGAACACGCGCTACGGCATGGTGCGCACGGACTACATTTTGTTCATCGCGGCCGGAGCTTTCCACGTGTCCAAGCCGAGTGACCTGATTCCCGAGCTCCAGGGGCGCTTCCCGATTCGCGTGGAGCTGCAGTCGCTGACGGTGGAAGACTTCATCAAGATTCTGACGGAGCCCAAGTCGTCGCTGGTGAAGCAGGCGACGGCGCTGCTGGAAACCGAAGGGCTGCGGCTGGAGTTTACGCCGGAGGCGATCGCCGAGATGGCGCAGTTTGCCTTTCATGTGAACGAGTCGACGGAGAACATCGGCGCGCGACGGCTGCACACCATCATGGAAAAGGTGCTGGACGATATCAGCTTCCTGGCGCCGGACCTGATCAAGCACATGAAGGCACAGCCGGAAGGCGGCGTGGTGGATCTGGCCGCGGCGGGTCAGGGCGAGTGGGAGCCGCTGGCTCCGCTGCCGATTGTCGAGCGTGAAACGGCGACCGGACACGAGAAGGTTGCGGTGGTGGATCCGGAGTACGTGAAGCAGATGGTGGCTTCCATTGTGAAGAATCAGGATCTGTCCCGGTACATTTTGTGAGCGTAAGAGATGCAAAACGCAACAGCGGCCCTCGATCCGGGCCGCTTTTGCGTTTGCGGGTTACATGAGGAGTTTGGGAGCGTTAAGGCGGGCGAGTTCTTCGCGAACTTTGCCGAGACCGTAGCGGCAGGTGTCGAACTGTTCGGCAAGGCGGGCGAAGAGGCCGGCTTCGCGTTCGTATTCGAAGAGATCGAATTGCGAAACGATGTAGTAGCTTTCCTTGCCGGCGGCGACGAGTTCGGCAAAGCTGGCCCCTTCGGCGTACTTGTAGGTCGAGTCCGGATAGAGGCCGGTGGAAAAGAGCGCGAAGTCGCCGATGTGCTTGCGGACCTTGCGTTCCTCGTCGAACGAGCTGGCCAGGCCATGCACGGGATCGGAGGCGGCGATCATGCCGTCCAGGTCGTGGATAGGATGGCCTTCGGCATTGCGCAGCGGGTAGAGGCACTCGGCTTTGGCGAATTCGGTGAGGATGCCGGCAACGTAGCCGGTGACCAGCGGATCGTGGACGGGCGTGTAGGCAGTAAAGCAATGTTCGACCATGCCTGCAAAGAGTTCGCGAAGATCGTTCGATTCGGCAGCCATAAGACCTCCGGGCGGAGCGTGTGCACTGCTTATAGTGCACGCGTTCCGCTTATTGAGTCCCTACTGTACGGAAAAAGTCATGAAAAACAAGCCTCTTTTTTGGTGCAGGTGCGTGAATTGTTAGCAGTCAGAACGGGCAAGTGCGGGGGTGCCGAACAGGGACACGGCAAATTGCCGCTGCAACTGATGCGCAATCAGAGGGTTGTGACGGTGCGAAAACTAAGTGAGAGTATGGACGCATTGCATCCGCGGGTCGGAGATTTTCTCATAGGCGGCATAGACGCGGTCGAAGACGCCGTCCCAGGATGCGCCGAGGGCATATTCGCGAGCGGCGAGGCGCATGCGGGCGTGGAGCGGGGGATTAGCGAAGAGGGCGGCGATGGCGGAGGAGAATTCGGCGTCGTTCGCCATGTGACCGGTGACGCCCTGGCGGACGGTGGAGGGAGGGCCTCCGTCGCGGGTGACGATGGCGGGGACGCCGGAGGCGAGTGCTTCCAGCACGACGTTGCCGAAGGTGTCTGTATGCGAGGGGAAGACGAACAGGTCCATGCCGGCATAGGCGGCGGCGAGGGCCTCACCGCGCAGCACGCCGGTGAACTCGGCTTGGGGCAGGCGGGCGCGGAGCCAGGGCTCTTCCTGCCCCTGGCCGACAATGCGAAAGCGGAAATTGTGAAGGCCCTGCGCTTCCAACTCCTGCTGGATTTGCGCGAGGAGGGCGACGTTTTTTTCCACAGAGAGTCGGCCGACGAAGCCGAGTACGAAATCGCGGTCCTCGGAGGAGCGCAAGCGCTTGGCGGGGGCAAAGAGTTCGGTGTCGACGCCGCGCTGCATGAGGTGGCAGGGACGATGCGTATAGCGCTCAAGCGTGCGGCAGAGGCCGGGGTTGGGCGCAAAGTTGATGCGTGCCCAGGAGTAGAGCAGCGCGGTGAGGCGGAGGAAAAATTCCTCAATGGCAGCTGAAGCTAGGCGCGACGCCGCGCCGGGCAGGCGTCCGGTGAGCCACTGCGAGCGGCGCGAGGCATATTCGTGCACATTGGTGTGCCACGAGGCGGCAAGAGGGATGCGGTTGAGGATGGCGACGGCGGCGGCCATGAGGCCCACGTCGCTGGGGCCGGTGATGTGGATGACGTCTGGCCGGAACTGATGCACCGCGCGGTCAATGAGGCTGAGGTGACGGAAGAAGACGGGATCGAGGTGGAGGTCGTTGTCGAGCGGCAGGGAAAAAAGGCCGCGCCGCAATTCGACCACGGTGATGGAATCTTCCTGGCAGATCAGGGTGGTTCGGGCGCTGGCGCGCGCAGATAGAAACGGCAGGCCGCGGCGGCGGGCGTAGGCCTCAAACTGGCGCGAGGTGTGCGCGACTCCGTTGATTTCGTAATAGGAGTCCGGGAAAAAGGCGACGCGCGGGCAGACTTGCTGCTTTTGGGGGCTGAATCCCATCAGGTGAGCCTGTTTATACGGCGCGCGCGAGAACGTCGCTTAAAGAATGAGTAAAATTCAGGTGAACAATGCGCTGGGGTCAGCGCTTCGGACGGCGGGTACCCGGTTTGGGCGCAGGTGAGCGGTGCGGGGGGCGTGTCTTGGGCAGCTTTGCAGCTGCAGTTTTTGCCTTCGGCCTGGCGGCGTGGCGGAGTTGTTCGACCTCAGAGGTGGTGAGCTCGCGGAGTTCTCCGGGTTCGACGTCGAGTACGAGAGGGCCGTAGCCGACGCGGCGGATTTTTTCGACGTGGTGGCCGACTTCCTCAAACATTTTGCGGATTTCGCGGTTGCGGCCTTCGATGAGGGTGAGCTCGAACCATGGATTTTCCGCACTGCGGACGAGGCGCAGGCCGACGGGTGCGGTCATGACGCGGCCTTCGCCGGGGCGGCCTTTGTCGATCATGATCCCATTACGAATCTGGTCGAGGTTCTCTTCGGACGGCTGGCCGCTAATTTTGACGAGGTAGACTTTTTCCACCTGCGAGGATGCGCGGGTGAGCTGGTTCGCCAGATCGCCGTCATTGGTCATCAGCAGCAGCCCCTCGCTGGCGTAGTCGAGCCGGCCCACGGGGTAAACGCGTTCGCCGCCGCGTCCGCGACCGCGGAAGAACTCCGTGACGGTGTGGCGGCCCTGCGGATCGCTCGACGTGGTGACGTAGCCTTTGGGCTTGTTGAGCATGAAGTAACGCAGGCGCTCGGGGCCCTGCAGCAGCTTGCCGTCCACGCGGATGTGATCGTGCGCGGGATCGGCTTTGGTGCCGAGTTCGGTGACGATCTGACCGTTGATCTGCACGCGTCCGGCGAGAATGAGTTCCTCGGCTTTGCGGCGTGAGGCAATGCCGGCCGAGGCGATGATCTTCTGCAGTCGTTCGCCGGCTTGCGGTTCGACGGTGTGTTGCGCCGAGGCTGAAATGGATTTGCGGCCAGGCATGCTATTTCTCGCTGGACTCTTCGACGGCGGATTCGAAGCCGCTCTCGAGGGCAGCGTCATCGATTTCCACGCCGGGCAGGTCTTCTTCCATGTCCGAATCCAGCTCGGCGGTGACGTTGATGGCAAGCGGCGTGCTGGCGCCGGGTTCGCCGTGCTCGGCGCGGGCGGCAAGCTCTTCCGCGGTTACAGCGGCGGGTTGTGCGTATTCAGTTTCGGTGGACTCGCTGCTGTCGGCGGCGGCACCGGATTCCTCGCCGGTGAAGGGCAGATCTTCGTTTTCCGCAGGCTGATCGGTGTCGGCCAACTCACCGGCCATCTTTTCGAATTCCTCCATGGAAGGCAGTTCGCCCAGGTCCTTGAGGCCGAAGCGGAGCAGGAATTCCTTGGTGGTCTTGTAAAGGATGGGGCGGCCGATGACCTGTTTTCGGCCTGCGGTCGAGACCAGCTTGCGGCTGATGAGCGAGCCGAGGACGCCGGAGGAGTCCACGCCCCGGATCTCGCTGACTTCCGGTGCGGTGACGGGCTGCTTGTAGGCGACGACGGCCAGAGTTTCCAGCGCCTGCAGCGAAAGCTTGATGGGCGGCTTGAGGCTCTTGACGAAGGCGCGGACGGAGTCGTGGTACTCAGGCTTGGTGCCGACGCGGTAGCCGCCGGCGACCTCGCGGATTTCCATGCCGCGGCTGCTGGCGGCGTAGTCGGCGATGAGCTCGTCGAGGGTGATGCGGAGTTCGTCGCGGATGTCGCGCTCGCGCTGGCGGGCGAGGCGCTTTTCCTCCTCTGCGGCGGCTTCGGGGGTGGCTTCGGCTGCGGGCTGCACGGCCGCTTCGGCGGGCACGGCGTTCTCCGGCTCTTCGGCAGCAGGCTGGGCGGATTCCTCGCTTTCCGGTTCATTTTCCGGCGCGGGGACGGCGATGACTTCTTGCGCTTCCTGCGCGTCGGCCTCGGCAATGGCCGCGGATTCAGCGGCGCGGGCTTGTTCACGGGCCTGCTTCTGCTCAAGGACCTCGGCGCCAAAGAGCGCGGCGAGCTGCGCGAGGGTGACAGGCTCCTCGGCCGCATATATCACAGCTTCGATTCTTGCTTTCAGACTCATGGATGCTCTTTCGATACTAGAGTATTTTTCCGGTGGTCTGTGGTTCTCATCACAGGAACGTGGCTGGGAAGAGGTGCTCGCCGGTTACGTCCAGTCGTCGCGGATGAGGTTGTCGGTCTGTCCGAGGATTTCCTCGAAGCGATCCTGCTTCTTGATAAGAATGTCAGTAAAATTCGCGGGCTGGAAGAGCATGACGGCCT
>CAZWSD010000166.1:0-7260 GCA_964636535.1 uncultured Acidobacterium sp.
CGATACCTCATGCTCCCCGCTCCGCCCGCCAAACAACACTCCCACTCGAATCTTCTTCATACTCCTCGCTTCAGATTCTCAGAATACCCATTCCCCCGCCGCCCCTTGTAGTACCCAGATCGGAACACCCTCGTGCGGATGTATCCATCCAATTCAAATGGAACAAAACCTTCCGCCAAAGCACACCGCCGTGCTACTCAATGAACGCCTCCCATCGAGTCAACGGTTGACAGTCTAACGACCTGTACTGCCGGGAACTCCCCGAACTGGTCGCCATCTGGTAGAAACGGTATCGATAATCTGAGCTTCGCAGGTCCTTGACTCCGGCGCGGGTGTCTTCCGCTCCTTTCAGATTTCGAAGCTCGACCGCCGAAGATACCGCGCCGGGCATCCCAATGATGGTCGCGGGGCAAGCAATCGGTCACGTCAATTCGCAAAAACTCCTTGAGCGCTTGCGCTTCCGGTACACGCACAACATACTCTGGGGGGGCCGAAAGCAATCGACGTTCGCATGTATAAGATCACCGCGGAAGTACGGCTTGGGCCAGGAGCCTGCCGCTCACAAGTCATCTCCCCGTCGATGCCTCGAAGATTGGCAACAAAGTGAAGGCCTTGGGTTAGCGCTCCATCTGGATTAGGGGAACATCACCAGGTCCCCCCTCAAATGGCCGCAATCGGCTCGACCCCGCCCTCCACCGCCCAAACCCCTCACCCCAAACCATTTATCCCCTCCCGATCCCCGTCCGGCCCCTCCCCGCCATCCGGCTCCCGTATAATGAACAAAACCGAGGCGGTTGCCCGGCCATCGCCGTTTCTCGAGCGGCCCTCGACCTCTGCCGCTTAAACATGACTTTCTATGCCTGAACACATCAAGAAAAAACTACTCGAAGAAATCAAGCGGTTGGAGCATGAACTCGCCCACGAACTTCCGGCGGAGATCAAAAAAGCCGCGTCTCTGGGCGACCTCAGCGAAAACGCCGAGTACCACATGGCCAAGCAGCGCCAGGAATTCGTCAACGCCCGCCTCGGACAGCTCAAGCGCCGCATGGCCGAGCTCTCCCTCGTCAATCTCACCAATATCCCGCACGACAAGGTCGCCTTCGGTTCCACCGTTGTCGTCTTCGACACCTCCAAAGACGAAGAAATCGTCTACAAGCTCGTCACCAGCGAAGAATCCGACGTCACCAACGGCTTCATCTCCACCACTTCCCCCATCGGACGCGCCCTCGTCGGCAAGCAGGTCGGTGACATGGCCACCGTCATCACCCCTAACGGAAACCGCGAAATGGAAATCCTCAAACTCACCACCATTCACGACGAAACCGAAGCCTCCACCGAATCCACCGGAAATTAACCACGTCAGGGTGATCGCAGTGCCCAGCCAGGACTCCCCAATCGACTCCCCGAACCCGGAACAGAGCCAAAACACCTCCCGCGCCCACGGCTCCCGTTCCTGGACGCTCGCCTTCGGCAAAGCCTGCGGCGTCCTCCTCCAGGCCATCGTAAACGGCCTCGCCCTCACCCGCATCTCTCCCAACGCCCTCACCTTCATCGGACTCGTCATCAACACCGGCGCAGCCCTACTCTTCGGCTTCGCCAACTCCCAGAACTACGTCCGCATGTTCCTATATGCCGCACTCGTCATTATCGGCGCAGGCATCTTTGACATGGTCGACGGACGCGTCGCCCGCCAGACCCACCAGGTCACCGTCTTCGGCGCTTTCTTCGATTCCGTCATCGACCGATATTCCGACGTCGTCCTCTTCTTCGGTCTCCTCGTCTTCTACGGCCGCGGCAACCGTCTCTTCTATCTCGGACTCACCGCCTTCGTCATGGTCACCTCGCTCATGGTCAGCTACACCCGCGCCCGCGCCGAGGCCCTCATCGGCAAGTGCAAGGTCGGCTTCATGGAGCGCCCCGAGCGCGTCGTCCTCATCATCCTCGGCGCTCTCTTCATGCGCTGGGACGCCATGGCTCCCGTCCTCTGGGTCCTCGCCGCTCTCTCCACCATCACCGTCATCCATCGCATCTACTACACCTACCAGCAAACCTGCCATCTCCCCCCCCTCAAGCCCGGCGAACGGTTGCCCTCCCCAAACCGCCACGCCTAGGGCAAACCAGATCCGAATCTTCACCCCGCCCGTCTACGGTCACCCTCTGGAATCCCGCTTCCAGTAAACTGTCCGCGTATGTCCACCCACACCCGCAACCCCACCCTCGCCCGCGCCTTCGGCGGAAAATGGGCCCTCGTCACCGGGGCCAGCTCCGGCCTTGGAGAACACATCGCCCTCGACCTCGCCGCCGCCGGAACCCACCTCGTCCTCACCGCCCGCCGCGCTGACCGCCTTCAGGACCTCGCCGACCGCATCCGCGCCACTTACTTCGTCCAGACACTCGTCGTCCCCGCCGACCTCGCGCTCCCCGAAGCTCCCCAGCAGATCTACAACGCCACCGAGGCCGCCGGCATCCCCATCGACATCCTCATCAACAACGCCGGCTTCGGATTCCTCGGCCACTTCCACCAGTCATCCCCCGAATGGGACCGCAAAATGGTCGCCGTCAACTGCGCCGCCGTCGTCCACCTCACTCATCTCTTCCTGCCCCGCATGATCGAGCGCCGCCGCGGATACATCATGATCCTCGCCTCCGCCGCATCCTTCCAGCCCATCCCCTACATGTCCACCTACGCCGCCACCAAGGCATTTGACCGTTTCCTCGGCGAAGCCCTCGACGCAGAAGTCCGCCAGTACGGCATCCGCGTCAGCTCCCTATGCCCAGGCCCCACCGAATCCGAATTCGGCAAGGTCGCCGGCATGAATTCCAGCGTCTTCCGCCGCGCGGTCCCCGCCGAACCCGTCGTCCTCCGAGGGCTCCTCGACCTCGCCAACGGAAAACCCATCTCCTGCCCGACCGGCTCTGGCCCCTTCATGCTCTTCCTCGAACGATTCCTGCCCCGGAACCTCGTCACCCGCACTCTCGAACGCGCCCTCCGCCGCGCCATCCCGCACCGATGACCACGGCGTTCTAGAGCAATTCCTGTGTCGCCGTGTCCAGAAACCCGGCACACTCAATTCGACGCAACCAGCGGGGACCGGCGACCTTGCAACAACGTCGATGGATACAGTAGCCCCGAAATTGCCGTAGCAGCACCCCGCTCAGCCCCACCCTTCTGTCCAGCAGCAGGACTGCCCTTCCGGAATGTTTCGGGACATTCTTTCCTGTTGAGGATCCGATTCACGCCCGGATTGGGGTCCGACCCCTCTGGCGGCTAGACGATCGTCGATTCTTACTCGTGCGCTGAAAGCGCGCCCGCCGCGCGGCCGCCACTCTTGACAGCCAGTCTCAGCCCATCAGCGAGCCTTCGCCTCCACGCCGCTTCCCGCGCCCGCCACACACCCCAACTCCTTCCGCTCGGCCAAATCCTCCGCCTTGCTCGCCTTCGCAAGGCCGGTCAGCTTCTTGCGCAGCGCCGCCAGCGCCGGAAAATCATATCTCCGGCAAAGCGTCATCTCCCACACATTCCCCGATTTCCGATTCACCGCATACCGCCGCAACGTCGTATCCGGACCCGGTGTTGAAGCGTCCCGCACCACGATGAAGCTTGAAAAACCCGGCAAATACGCCGCTCCCACATCCATCGAGTCAAACTCAATCCACTGATTGTTCAGGTTTATGTGCTCGTGCCGGGCCACCAGCCGAGCCAGTTGCCGCGCCTGTCCCTGCGTTAGCAGCCGCGTGCCCGCCGCCTGCGCCCACTCACCCGCCGCCAGCATCCCCAAGATCAAAACCCATCCCACGTAACGCTTCATACCGCCTCCACCGCTCCCCGGCGCAGCCATCCTCGCGGCAGCTTTACACTTTCTTCAACTTCCTGTAACGCTGTCCTTACCCAATCGCAACACCCCGCTGTCATAATCATGCGGTGTCCGCTGCTTACACGCAAACCAGGCACTCCGAGCACGCCGTCCCCCACTTCCACGAGGAAGCCCTCCGCTTTCTCCGCGGCCTCCGCCGCAACAACCGCCGCGAGTGGTTCGAGCCCCGTCGCTCCATTTACGAGCGAGAGATCAAGACTCCTATGCTCACCCTCATCGAAGCCGTCAACACCGCCATCGTCGGCTTCGCCCCCAGCCACATACGCCCCGCCAACCGCATCATGCTCCGCATCTATCGCGACACCCGCTTCTCCGCCGACAAATCCCCCTACAAGCCGCACATCGCCGCATGGTGGGGCCGCGCCGGCATGCCAAAAACCTCCGGCGCCGGCTACTACCTCCACCTCGCCGGCACTGAGCTCGTCCTCGCCGCAGGCCTCTACATGCCGCCCCCAGACCAGCTCCTCGCCGTCCGCCGCCATCTCCTTGAGCACCACAAGGAGTTCCGATCCCTCATCGAAGACCGTCGCCTCCTGCGCCGCTTCGCCCTCCACAACCCCAACGCCCTCACCCGCGATCCCAAAGGATTTCCCCCCAACCATCCCGCCGCCGAGTTCATCCGCTGGCGCCAGTGGGGCGTCACCACCTCCCTCCCGGCGGAAACCACGCTCGAATCCAACCTCCCGCACACCGTTACCACCCACTTCTCCCTCGCCGCGCCCCTCGTTGATTTCCTCAACCGCGCCATCCCCATCGTGCCCGTCAAATCCCCCCCTTCACAGCCTGCACCACCGCCCCTCCCGCTCTACTGACACTCCGTCCAGAGCCTTCCGCATAGTGCCGCCGGGTTGTCAAATTCAGCCACCGGCCGCCCGTTGGAATCCTCCGGCCCCCGCGCCAAATCAGACCTTCCCGCACTCCCCAAAACTCAATTTCCTCCCCCTTTTCCTCAAAAAACCCCAAAAAACAGGGAAAAACCCGCAAAATCCTGTGGAAACCGGCGTTTTG
Source organism: uncultured Acidobacterium sp. (assembly GCA_964636535.1). Classification (GTDB taxonomy): domain Bacteria; phylum Acidobacteriota; class Terriglobia; order Terriglobales; family Acidobacteriaceae; genus Acidobacterium. The sequence goes on from CAZWSD010000166.1 coordinate 4,884, forward strand.
CCATTGACAAAGCCTTCTGCAAGACGCAAGGTAAACGGCGGAAGGTTCTCTTAGAGCCGCATAAACACTGGCTGTTTTGAGAACGGCACCACCCCCTCGGAGAGCACATCCGCTCCGGGCTGGGAATGATAAAAAGATGTCTGGAGGAATTACCGTATGGCAACTACGATGACCAAAACCGCCCTCGTGCGGCACCTGGCAGAGAAGCTCGAACTCACCAACAAGCAGGCCTCCGCTTTCCTCGACCTGCTCGCCGAAACCGCGATCAAGGAAACCAAGAAAAATGGCGTTTTCGTGATCCCTGGCATCGGCCGCCTCGTCAAGGCAGAGCGCAAGGCCCGCATCGGCCGCAATCCGCAAACCGGCGAGCAGATCAAGATCAAGGCAAAGACCGTCGTCAAGTTTCGCGTCGCCAAGTCTGCCAAGGATGTCATCGCTCCCCCGAAGAAGTAACTCCACTCGCACCCACGCAAAAAGGACCGCTGCCAGCGGTCCTTTTTGCATTGCTGAATCACATTTCCTGCTGCGCTCCCCGCGCGCTCAGTGCTTCTTCATCTGGTAAACCTGCACACCCTCTATCAGGTCCCGCGTATGCAACCGTGCCGAAGGTGTACAGTCGCTCACCTTCGGCAACGCCTTCGCATTCTTCTCCGGAAACCCTTTCGGATACTGGTAGACCCTTATCGTGAAACACTCTCCTGAGCGATCCTGCGCCCCGGCCAGCGACTCCCCTATCGCCGTCTGCAACTTCGGAACAAGCACCTTCAGTTGCCTCTTCTCTTGCGCGCTCAACCCCTGCACGCCATCCATGCACCGGCCCAGGTCTTTCGTATCCTTGCACTGCACCCCAATCCTGTTCCCGCCCTGGCCCACAACAGTGAACGAACCGGCCTTCGGAACAGTGAGTGCACTCGTCTTCGGCGCCGGTTGCGCCAGCAACGGCACGGCAAAAACTGAAGTCAATACCGCGCTCGTGCATGCCGAAATAAAAAGCGATAAGCGCATACGCACCTCCTTCATTTGCCTCACAAGATGCGCCCGCCCGCTCGCCCTGTCAACCGCTCAGTACCAGAACCTCACCTGCGGCCACATCTGTTCCAGGTTCTCGTCCAGCCCCTTGCAGATCAAAATCGGCCCCCGCTCATACGGCTCCACCAGAGGATTCGTATCCCGCGCATACACCTGCACCGAATCGAACTCCTTCTTATCCGTGCCAATGAAGTCGCCGAAAATGATCATCACCTTGCCCGTATGCCCGCGCGGACCCCAGAAAAAGTAGTTCTGGTGCCCGCTGATCGCCGTCGGAACATCCGGCCGGTACACATTCACCGCGCTCGCGTCGCCATAATTCTTCGTGTAGATCACCGCTTCCTTGCGCTCCTTCGGCGGCAGCGACCAGTAGGCGTTCGCCAGCAAATTCGCCTTGTGCCGCCAGTCCAGCATGTCCGCAAAGTATTGCGGCAGCGCCGCCGTTGTCCCCGTCTCCATCTTCGGCGGCGTCAAATGCAGCCGCTGCAGATACGAAATCTCCTTGGCCGGCGCAAGCACCGGCAATATCGCCGGCAGCGTAATCGCCGTCCCTATCAAGTGCAGCGCCACATACCCCGGAACCACCCCCCGCCGCATCCACGCCTTCTGCAGCCATCCATCCCACGCTGCCGCGCCCGCCGCAAAATACAACGGATAAATCGCCGCCAGGTAATAGTCCTTCGCGTGCAATATCAACATCAGCGGCAAAAACAACACATACGTCACGCCAACAAATCGATACGTCCTCGCCCGCCCTCCCGCCAACAGCCACACCACCCCCGCAATCCATAGCGGAGCCATCAACGCGCCCATTACCAGCAACTGCGTCCCTACGAACGGCAACGGACCAAGGTGCACGTTCTTCCCATCCACCTGGTCGTTGTGCAGCAGCACCAGCGTCGCCCATCCATGCTGCATCTCCCAAATCAAATTCGGCAGCGCAAGCAGTACGTTCAGCCCAAACCCCACCGCAAACCACCAGCTTTTCAGCAGCTTCCTCTGCCGCGTCAGCAACAGCGCCCCCAGAAGGCAAATCTCAAAAAAGAAAATCGACCACTTGTTCTCCACCCCCAGACCCGCGGCCACGCCCATCACCACCCACCACCGCGCCACCACTCGGCCTGAACGCACGCCCCGTTCCGACAGCCGCGCCAGTTCCATCAGCGCCAGCGCCACCACCATCCAGAAGACCGGCTCCAGCATATTCGTCGAAATCGTCGCGTCGATCCCGATCACCATCGGGGCCAGCAAAATCCCCGTCATCGCCAGCGCCTGCGCCCACCGACCGCCGCCCATCCTCCACGCCAGCACGCCCGTCAGCGCCACCTCCGCCCCGCCCGCCAGCGCA
>CAZWSD010000167.1:0-7231 GCA_964636535.1 uncultured Acidobacterium sp.
GTCACCGTGCACGGCATTCACTGGAATGAGCTGTATCGCGCCGACACCGTGGTCAATTCGGCCGCGGACAGTTCGCAGGCGGTATTCACCTTGCCGGAGAAGCTCTTTTCCGGAGCAGAGCGCATCTTTCTCATCAACCTCACGCTGAGTAATGCGACCGGAAAGGTGGTCAGCCGCAACTTTTATTGGATTCCATACCGGCTCACAGATTTTGACTGGCCCGAAACGACGTACACCCACACACCGGCCAAGTTCTATCCTGACCTGAACGCACTTACGAGACTGCCGGCTGCCGCAGTAATTGCTCATGCGGAGCTTGAACACACGCCGCGCGGCAATCGGGTTCGGTTGCAACTGACAAATACGTCCGGCGCGCTGGCGTTCCAGTTGCGCTTCGCACTGCGGACGCCATCCGGCGGATTGATTGCGCCCGTTATATGGTCGGACGACTGGATCGAACTCACTCCCGGTGAGTCGCGAAGTTTCACAACGGCCACTCTGCCCAAAGACACGCCCAGCGACGCCGTCATCAAACTCAGCGGTTGGAACATTCCTTCGGCGACTATCATTCCTGTGTCTTCTGCAGGCAATCGGGCGATAGACCGGTAAGAGCAACTGACGTGTAACGAAGAGACGTTGACAAGATGGCAGAAAACGCGCAATCGGTTACTCCGGCCCGACTGAAGAAGGTACTGTCCCTGTGGGATTTGATCTTCTATGGCATGGTGCTGATTCAGCCCACGGCCGGAATACCTCTGTTCGGTGTAGCACAAAAGCTCTCGAACGGGCATATGGTAACCACCATCTTCGTGGCTATGTTCGCCATGATGATTACAGCGTTCAGCTATGGCCGCATGGCGGCCGTGTATCCGTCCGCAGGTTCTGCCTACACTTATGTGGGCAGAACCCTCAATCCTCATCTTGGATTCATGGTTGGGTGGGCCATGCTGCTGGACTATGTTCTGCAGCCTCTGATCAATGTGGTTTGGATCTCAGCCGCGCTGCATAGCCGCTATATTTCTGAGGTTCCGTTCCCGCTGATCGCCCTCGGGGTCACGATCTTTATTACCGCCCTCAACCTGATCGGAATTCGTTCTTCGGCGCGCGCAAACAAATTGCTGCTGTTCGCCATGTGCATCGTCATCGCGTTGTTTTTTGTATTGGGAATCAGATTTCTCTATCACCACGGGCAATGGGCGGCGCTATTTTCCGTGGCGCCGTTTTATGCTCCCTCCACATTCAGCATGCACAAGATATGGGGTGCGACCTCGTTTGCGGCGCTAACCTACATTGGGTTCGACGGTATCACGACACTCTCAGAAGAGGTGGAGAATCCACGCCGCAACGTATTGCTTGCCACGGTGCTTGTCTGCCTTTTCACGGGGCTGCTGGGTGGAGCAGAGGCATACCTGGGGCAGAGAATCTGGCCGAACTGGCATACCTTTCCGAACCTCGATACAGCCTTCATGGATGTATGCCGGCGCGTAGGCGGCCCGTTCCTGTTTCAAGCAATGGGCGCCATCCTGATTCTGGCCGCGCTCGGCAGCGCGCTAACAGGCGGTCTTGGGGCAGCGCGCCTGCTGTTCGGCATGGGACGCGACGGGGTCTTGCCGCGCGGCTTCTTTGCCCATCTGCACTCTGAGACGAATACGCCAACCTATAACATCATTCTGATTGGAGCCGTTGCCTGGTCAGGCGCAGTCGCCCTGAACTACGTGGGTAGCGCTTATGAACATGCGGGCGAGTTGCTTAATTTCGGCGCGTTTCTAGCATTCATGGGGGTCAATCTCTCCTCGTTCTGGCACTTCGGCCTTCTGCGCAAGGAGGGCAAGCGCAGGATCCTTGCCGACATTGCACTACCTCTATTCGGATTCGCTTTTTGCGCCTCGATCTGGTGGAACCTGAACATACTGGCCAAGATTGTTGGTGGCATCTGGTTCCTGGCCGGATTTTTCTGGCTTGGTATGACCACGAATTGGTTCCGCAAGACTCCGAAGATGATCGACTTCAGCGAGACCTAGGAATGGAGTGACCGGTGCGGTTCGCTGTTCGCCGGCCAGCTGCGAGGCGAGACTGGGACTGCGCTGAGAGGCACAGGAGCAGAGGAAGCGTTCACTCCATAATGACTGGGAAGGTGACAGACACCATTGCGCCGTTTGTAAGGCGAGACCTTGATGTGCGCGAGCGACGGTTGGCTTTGTTGAAGGGGAAAAGAGGGTGAAGTCGCCTTGATTGCCGGTCGATTGTTGACCCGGCGCCTCTTAGCTGAATGTTTAACGTAGGTTGTGACCTTCATCACTGCCATCTCAATACACAGAGGAAGACTCTCAACGTGCGATGCAATCACCCCACGCACTGGAATCAGAGCTGAGCAATGCCGCGCTGGAAGGGCGCGCCGCTGCCCCCCGGTCGCGGCTCCGGCTCGCCATCGAAGGCATAGTGCAGGGCGTGGGGTTCCGGCCTTACATCTACAATCTCGCCCGGCGCCACCAACTCACCGGCCAGGTTCTAAACACGGGCAGGGGCGTTACCGTTGAGATCGAAGGCTCTGGCGCCGCGTTGCGCGCGTTCCTGCAGGCCCTCCCTCGCGAAGCGCCGCCGCTGGCCTCGATCCACGCGTGTCACGCCTCGTCTATCGCCTTACGAGGCGACCGCGAATTCGTCATTCTCGCCAGCCATCCGGCGGAGAGCGCCTTCGCGCTCGTTCCTTCGGACGTCTGCGTGTGTGAAGCGTGCCTCGCAGACACGCTCGACCCCTTAAACCGGCGCTACGGCTACCCATTCACCAATTGCACGCACTGCGGCCCGCGCTACAGCATCATCCTTGACATTCCCTACGACCGCCCTCTCACGACGATGGCTGACTTTGGCATGTGTGACGACTGCCGGCGTGAATACGAGGATCCATCCAACCGCCGCTTCCATGCCCAGCCCAATGCCTGCGCCGTCTGCGGACCGCGGCTCGCGCTCGCACCGCCGGTCCCGGGGATCGCCACCGGAGACACCCGCGCCACCCTCGTCCACGCCGCCCAGCGATTGCTTGCCGGCGACGTTGTTGCCATGAAGGCCCTGGGCGGCTATCAGCTGGCCTGCGATGCCCGGAACCAGGATGCGGTCACAATGCTCCGCACCCGCAAGCATCGGAGCGAGAAGCCTCTCGCCATCATGGTCGCGGACGTTGCCGTGGCCGAGGGGCTCTGCCTTGTCTCGGCTGGTGAGCGTGCATCTCTTCTCAGCCCGGAGCGGCCCATTGTTCTGCTGCGGCGCAAGGCGAACGGCACGCTTGCCCCGGCGGTCTCACCTCGCAATCCCACAACGGGCGTGATGCTGCCGTCCACGCCGCTGCATCAACTTTTGTTCCGGGCTCTTCACGATCTCACCGGCGAGTTGGTCCCGCTGGTGATGACCAGCGGCAACCTGAGCGAAGAACCGATCGCTGTCGACAATGCCGAGGCCGACAACCGCCTCGCCGCGATCGCCGATCACTTCCTCCACCACAACCGCCCCATCCATACGCGCATCGACGATTCGGTCGTTCGCGTGTTTGACGATGAAGCGCTGCTCATCCGCCGCGCGCGCGGCTACGCACCGCAGCCCGTCCGGCTCGGGCTTGGCGAAGCTGAGATCCTGGCTTGCGGAGCGCAGCAAAAGAACACTCTCTGCCTCACAAAGTCCGGCTTTGCCCTTCCCAGCCAGCACATTGGCGATCTCGAAAACTACGAAACCCTGGCATTTTTTGAGCAGACCCTGGAGCGCATGCGCCGCCTCTTCCATGTGACTCCGAAGGCCATTGCCCACGACCCGCACCCCAGTTACCTCAGCACCCAGTGGGCTTTCCGGCAAAGCGGGGTCGAGTTGATTCCAGTGCAACACCATCACGCGCACATTGCCGCCTGCATGGCGGAGCACGGCCTCCGCGACCGCGTCATTGGTGTGGCCTGGGACGGCACTGGACTCGGCACCGACAACACGATCTGGGGCGGCGAATTTCTTGTCGCCACGCTCACCGGCTTCGAACGCCCGGCGCACCTTCGCGCAGTCCTTCTCGCGGGTGGAGATACCGCCGTCCGTGAGCCGTGGCGTGTCGCCCGCAGCTATCTGCTCGACGCCTACGAGGGCCATCCGCCCAATGTGCCCTCGCTGGCGGAAGTTCCGGCGGAGCGCCTCGGAGTCGTCGACACCATGCTTCTGCGACGCATCAATACGATCCCCACCACTTCGGCAGGGCGCCTCTTCGATGCCGTCGCCGCGCTGATCGGACTGCACACGACGGTCTCCTATGAAGGCCAGGCCGCTGTGGCGCTTGAAGCTATCGCCGCCGACGCGGAGGCGTCCAGCAGCGCGCCCTACGAATTCAGTCTTGCCACCGCCGGCACCACAGAGGTTGACTTCCGTCCCACGATCCGCGCTCTGGTCGAAGATATTCTCCGCGGCGAGCCGCGGCCGCTGATGGCGGCGCGATTCCACGTGACGCTCGTAGCGGCCATCACCCAGGCCTGCCGGGCAGTCCGCCGCGCCACCGGGATCACCCAGGTCTGCCTCAGCGGCGGCTGCTTCCAGAACCTCATTCTATTGCGAGGCTCGCGCGACGCACTCCGAGCTGCTGGATTTCACGTTTTCTTTCCGCGCGTTATGCCCGCCAACGACGGCGGCATCGCGCTTGGCCAGGCCGCTGTCGCCTGCGCCACGCTACAATCTCAAAACCCAAGCGGAGCCTGAACATGTGTCTTGCTATCCCCGGAAGAGTCGTCGAGATCAGCAACCAGAATGGTATGCAGATGGCTCGGGTTGCCTTCGGCGGCGTCACTCGCGAAGCCTGCCTTGAATACGTGCCGGAGACGCGCGTCGGCGACTATGTCCTGGTGCACGTAGGCTTCGCGATCAGCCGCGTGGACGAGCAGGAAGCGCGCCGCACGTATGAAGCGCTGGCCGAACTGGGCCAGCTCGACGAGCTCGACATCCCTGAACTGCGCGAGGAACAGCCATGAAATTCGTCGACGAATATCGCGATGGCAACATCGCCGCAAAGCTGGTCGAGAAGATTCGCCGCGTCCAGACAAAGCCCTGGGTCATTATGGAAGTCTGTGGCGGTCAAACCCACTCTATCGTGAAGAACGGCATCGACCACCTGCTGCCCTCCGGCGTTGAGTTGGTTCACGGCCCGGGCTGCCCGGTGTGCGTAACGCCGCTTGAGATGATCGACCGCGCGCACGCGATAGCCCGCCGGCCGGATGCAATCTTCTGCTCTTTTGGGGACATGCTTCGCGTACCAGGCTCCAACGGCGACCTCTTCAGCATCCAGTCGCAGGGAGGAGACGTTCGCGTGGTTTACTCCCCGCTGGACTGCCTGAAGATCGCCCGCGCCAATCCTGAAAAGCAGGTTGTCTTCTTCGCCATCGGGTTTGAGACCACCGCACCTGCCAACGCCATGCTCGCCTGGCGCGCAAGGCAGGAAGGCCTCGGCAATGTTTCGCTGCTCGTCTCGCATGTCCTGGTACCGCCGGCTATTGAGTCTATCCTCGGCGCCCCCAACAATCGAGTACAGGCATTTCTTGGCCCCGGCCACGTCTGCACCGTTGTGGGGTATGAAGAGTATGAGCCGCTCAGCGCGCGTTTCCGGGTTCCTATCGTCGTCACCGGCTTCGAGCCTCTCGACATTCTTGAAGGCGTGCTGATGGCCGTGGAGCAGCTTGAATCCGGGCGCTACGCCGTGGAAAACCAGTACTCCCGCGTGCTCGCGCGCAGCGGCAACCGCGCCGCGCAGGTACTCATCGCCAAAGTTTTCGAGGTCGGCGACCGCAAGTGGCGCGGCGTGGGCAGCATCCCATTGAGCGGCCTCCGCCTGCGACGCGAATTTGAAGAACTGGATGCCGAACAGCGCTTCCATGTCGGAGACATCGCCACGATCGAGCCCGAACAGTGCATCGCGGGCGAGATCCTGCAGGGCATCAAGAAGCCGCATGATTGCCCGGCCTTTGGCACTCTCTGCACGCCGCAGCACCCGCTGGGAGCCACCATGGTCTCCGCGGAAGGCGCGTGCGCGGCCTACTACGCCTACGGGCGGCATCTACAAGATACCGATGTTGTTACAATTGGAGCCTCACCGCGATGAACGCCAGCAACGACGGCAACGCCGTATCCATCCCGAGCCAGGAAGAAGAATCCTCCGGCATCTTCGGCGCCTGCCCATTGCCGATCCTTGAGCATCCCAACATCGTGATGGGGCACGGCAGCGGAGGCAAACTGTCGGCGGAACTGATCGACAAGGTCTTCGTCCAGCGCTTTTGCAACCCCATCCTCAACCGCATGGACGATCAGGCCGTCCTCAGCATTGGCGGCACGCGTCTTGCCTTCACCACCGACTCATTCGTGGTCACGCCGCTGTTCTTCCCGGGTGGCGACATCGGGCGGCTGGCCATAAATGGCACCGTGAATGACCTGGCCATGTGCGGCGCCCGGCCGCTGTACCTCTCTGCCGCGTTCATCCTCGAGGAGGGATTGCCGACAGGAGACCTGACGCGCATTGTTGATTCGATGCAGGATGCGGCCCAGAGCGCCGGTGTCCACCTGGTTACTGGAGACACCAAGGTCGTGAACCGCGGCAAGGGCGACAAAATATTCATCACTACCACCGGGATCGGTCATATCGACCGCGCCACGGAAATGTCCGCCAACCGCGCCCGCCCGGGCGACAAGGTAATCCTGAGCGGCTTTATTGGCGATCATGGCATCACCATCCTTTCGCACCGCGAGCATCTTGAGTTCGAAAGCGACCTCCACAGCGACTGCGCCCCGCTGAACTCGCTGGTGGATGAAATGCTGGAGGAGGCCGGTTCGGCAAATTGCCTGGATGGGATTCGCTGCATGCGCGACCCTACCCGCGGCGGCGTGGCGACCGTCCTGAATGAAATTGCAGCGAAATCCCAGGCAGGCATGCTGCTCCACGAGCCCGCGATCCCTGTCCGCGAATCTGTTCGAGGCGCATGCGAAGTGCTCGGCCTCGATCCGCTCTACGTCGCCAATGAAGGGAAGCTTGTCGCCGTGGTCGCGCCTGAAATCGCGGACGGCATTCTCGCGAGGATGCGCAAACATGGGCTCGGCGGGGACAGCCAGATCATTGGCGAAGTCACCGACCGGCCGCAGGGCATGGTCCTTATGAAAACGTCAGTTGGCGGGACGCGCGTTGTCGATGTGCTCTTCGGGGAGCAGATGCCCCGCATCTGCTAGAACC
>CAZWSD010000168.1:0-7192 GCA_964636535.1 uncultured Acidobacterium sp.
GGGCGGAGTGTATGACCAGCTGGCGGGCGGGTTCCATCGGTATTCGGTGGACGAGCAGTGGATTGTGCCGCATTTCGAGAAGATGCTGTATGACAATGCGGGATTGCTGGGGAATTACGTGCATGCCTTCCAGACGTTTGTGGACGGTGAGTTCGCGGGGTTGGCGCTGGATGTGATTCGGTGGATGGATGAGTGTTTGAGCGACCGGGAGCGGGGCGGTTTTTATGCTTCGCAGGACGCGGACATCAATCTGGATGACGACGGCGACTACTTTACCTGGACGCTGGAGGAGGCGGAGGCGGTGCTGTCGGCCGAGGAGATGGCGCTGGCCGGACCTTACTTCGACATTGGGGAAGTGGGAGATATGCACCACAATCCGAAGAAGAATGTGCTGCACCGGAAGCGCGGACTGGAGGCGGTGGCGGCGGAGGTTGGTTTGTCGCAGGAGGAGGCCGGGCAGCGGCTGAAGGTAGTGAAGGGGAAGCTGCTGGAGGCGCGGCGCGGGAGGCCGACTCCGTTTATCGACAAGACGATTTATACGGGCTGGAACGGGATGGCGGTTTCGGCTTACCTGCAGGCGGCGCGAGTGTTGGATCTGGAGCCGGTGAAGGCGTTTGCGCTGAAGACGCTGGACCGTGTGCTGGATGAGGCGTGGAGCGAGGCCGCGGGACTGAAGCACGTGGTGGCTTATGCGGAGGGTACGGGCAAGGGCGTGGCCGGCGTGCTGGACGATTACGCGTTCGTGGCCGAGGCGTGCGTGGAGGCGTGGGAATCGACGGGTGAGCGGCGATATTACGAGGCGGCGCAGCAGATTGCGGATGCGATGGTGGCGCGGTTTTACGACCGGACGGGCGGAGGGTTTTTCGACGCGGAGATGGACGGGAGCAAGCTGGGGGCGCTGGCGGCGCGGCGGAAACCGCTACAGGATGCGCCGACTCCGGCGGGGAATCCGGCCGGGGCGGCGGTACTGCTGCGAGTGGCGGAGCTGAGCGGCGAGGCGAAGTATCGGGAGATGGCCGAAGAGACGCTGGAGAGCTTTGCGGGGGTGGTGGAGCAGTTTGGAATCTATGCCGGGACCTATGGGCTGGCGCTGCTGCGGCTGCTGCTGGAGCCGGTGCAGGTGGTGATTGTGGGTGCGGATGAGCATGCGAAGGGGCTGGCGGCGATGGCGCGGGCGCGGTACGCGGTGAACAAGATGGTGGTGGAGGTGGGTCCGGAGCGGCTACAGAAGGAGCTGTTGCCGCCGGCGCTGGCGGAGACTCTACCGGAGATTCGCTGGGAGGGCAAGAGTCTGGCGCTGGTGTGTGCCGGGCGGACATGCCAGCCGCCGACGAGCGATGCGGAGGAGCTTCTGGGAGCTCTTAGCTGTTAGCTTTTAGCTTTGGATCTCGACGGCCTGGAGTTTTTCCCTTTCATACAAGCTGGGCTGGAAGGGGTGCTGGCATCAGAAAACCGCAGATTTCTCCGCTTCGCCCTTCCCACCCCACGAACGAAGACCTGTTCGTTGGGGTCCCGGTTCGGGCTTTGGTCGAAATGACCCATCCGGTGAGGAGGATCTCAGGAGAATGGAGGCGGGTGGCTTGGTAAAATGAAGGCAAGGCGAATGCGCCTGGAGGATTGAGGCGAATGTATCCAGAGATTATGGTGATTCCGATGCGTGAGGAGCTCACGCGGGCAGGTATCAAGGAAGCTCGAACGGCGGCGGAAGTGGACGCGGCATTGGCGGCGCCCGGCACGACGATGTTGGTGGTGAATTCGATTTGCGGCTGCGCGGCGGGCAAGATGCGGCCTGGAGTGCGGTTGGCGTTGCAGAATCCGGTGCTGCCGGACCAGTCGATTACGGTGTTTGCGGGGCAGGATCGCGAAGCGACGGAAAAGGCGCGCTCGTATTTTGAGGGGAATCCGCCGTCGTCGCCGGCCGTGGCGATTCTGCGGGATGGAAAGCTGGTGTACCTGATGCAGCGATTTGTGATTGAGAACAACACGGCGCCATCGATTGGAGCGGAGCTGGCGCGGGCATTCAACGAGCACTGCGCGAAGACGACTGCCTAGATTGAGCAGGGGTAAGAATGGAGAGGCCGCGCGGTGCGTGGCCTTTTCTGTTGTTGTGGCGGGGTATGTAAAGAGGATTGCTCGCCGCGGTGGGACAAACCGCCGATATCCGGAGTTCGCTGGAAGGGGTGATCGAATATTTCCTTCGGATTATGGACGGGTGTTGTGCCGGGGGAGGCCAAAATGGGCAAGGCACGGAGGTGATCCGTGCCCTGGGGAGTGACTGTGACGAAAAGGGTGCTTATTTGGGGATGATCTGGACCGCGGCCAAAGTGTCAGCGTAGCTGATGGAAGGCTGGGGTTGTTTGGCTTCCTTGGCGTTCTGGATATGGGATTCGTCGGTTTTGGGGCCGAGGCCGAGGGCGATGAGAGCGCGGGCATCCGGCAAGAGCCTGGTTTGCCAGTCATGATCGGCCTGAAAGCTCCGCATGGCGGCCTGGGTTTTTGCGTCCCAGAGGCCGTTCGGGTCACCGGTAAGGTAGTGCCTTTTAATGAGCGCAGCCTGAATCTGTCGGACGCGGTCTGCTGTCATACCGTTCTGTGGGCGATAGTAATGACGCACATAGCGGCGATGGTTACGGTAATGCCGGTGAGCGACGGGGGGGCGATGGCTGCGGGCGGCCAGAGCGGGGGTGGCACACAGTGCAGCACCGAGCATGAAAATGTGCCAGCGGCGCAAAAGAGACATCAAAAAAACCTCAAAAAAAAATGAATCGTTACATGAAAAGGATATTGATCGTGTGGCGAAAAAGCAACGTAAAGTGCAACCGGCTCCCGAAAAAGGGAGCCGGTTTGGTAACAGGGATTCCCATTACGGGAGTGTACCGCCGACGTAGCTGGAGCCGCCGGTGGGATCCTGCGGGTTGACCAGCTGGAGGGCGACGTCGTCTCCGGGTTTGAGTCCGGCGACGATGGCGCGGAATTCGGCGACATTGTTGACCGGGTGGCGATTGACAGCGGTGATGACCATGCCTTCAGCGCCGGAGAGGCCGAGTTGGCGGTCCGCGAAGGAGCCTGGCTGGACGGACTGGATGAGGACGCCATGCAGGCCTGCCGGAGCGCCCTGCGGCAGGTCGCTGACGGCGATGCCGAGCTTGACCTGGCCTGTCATTCCCGGGCCTGTGCCGGAGGAACTGGAGCTGGTGCCGGCGTTCTTGAGCAGTTTTTCCAGTTCGGTTCGGCTGATGATGCCGACCTGGGCGGTTTTGTGCTGGCCGTTGTCGATGTAGCCGATGGAGACCGAGGTTCCGGGCTTCTTGGCTGTGATGACGTTAACCAGATCGTTGCCGTCGGTGATGGGCTGTCCATTGACGCTGGTGATGATGTCGCCATTCTTGAGGCCTGCCTTCTGGGCGGGAGTGCCTGGAATGACGCTGCTGATGAGGACACCGGACTTGAATCCGTAGACATGGGCGACGGCCGGGGGCAGGTTCTCCTGGAACTGAATGCCGAGGCTGCCGCGGATGACCTTGTGTTCTGGTCCGATGAGCTGGTTGTAGACGTCGATGACGGTGTTGGAAGGCATGGCGAAGCCCATGCCCTGGAAGCCGCCTGTCTCAGTGTAGATGGCAGTGTTGACGCCGATGACCTGGCCCTTCATGTTGACGAGGGGACCGCCGGAGTTGCCGGGATTGATGGCGGCGTCGGTTTGGAGGTAGTGTTTGAACTGGCCGGAGGCGGTGGGATCGATGGTGCGGTCCTTGGCCGAAATGATGCCATGGGTGACTGTCTGGGTGAGGCCCAGCGGTTCGCCGATTGCGATGACGTTATCGCCGACCTGCATGGAGGCGGAGTTGCCCATCTGCACAGTGGGCAAGGGGTGACCGACGTTGATTTTGATGACGGCGAGATCGGTGTCCTTGTCATAACCGACGACGGTGGCAGGATGGCCCGAGTACCCTTTGGGGTCTGACTTGAGCGTGACGAGAATGCTGGTGGCTCCACGGATGACGTGGTAGTTGGTGATGATGTAGCCGTGAGGGTCGACGATGAAGCCTGAGCCGAGGTCTTCGCGGACCTGATTGTCCTGATTTTGCTGATTGGGCTGTCCGGGTTGCATGCCGAAGAAGCGCTGGAAGAACTGTTGCATGCCGTTGTCGCCGCCGGGCCCATATTGCTGCATCTGCTGGGTGTGCTTGGGCACGGTTTCGCTGCTGATATTGACAACGGCGGGGCTGACTTCTTTGGCGATCCGGGTGTAGTTGGTGGCGAGATCTACCGGAGGGGGAATCTTGAGCGGAGCCGCATCAGAGCTGTTGACCTTCGATTGGCCGTGGACCCCGTTTGCAACCACCGAGCCGATGAGAATACCGACAGAGAGGGTTGCAAGAGTAGTGAATGTAAAAGCGAGACGACGTGTGCGTAGCCGTCCGAGCAAAGATTTCATGTTGGGTCTAACCTCGTATCGTCATTCAGATGCGTAAAAACAATCCCGTCAACAGTATATAGATCGGGTACAGACAGACTTGATGAGAATGGGCCGCCAAACCAGGAGATACATTTCGGCGTTCTGACGGCTCCTATCCATTAGACGCCCAAATTCAGGAATACGTCACAAGTCACGTATTTGCATGGAAGTAGTTTTGGGGTCGGAGGGTTGCACCGGGGAGGGAATGATCTCGGTGAGGGCAATTCCAGCGAGGACGAGGAGGGCGCCTGCGAGGGGTCGGCCTTGCAAGGATTGGCCGAGGAAGAGAAAGGACGTTAGCCATGCGAAGACGGGTTCGAGCGCGAGGATGAGGGCGGTGTTTGTGGCTGGGAGAATGCGCTGCGCATATGAGAGGACGGTAAAGGCGAGCGCCGTGGCGAGGATGGAGGTGATGGCGAGGGCGGCGATGACGGGAGTGTTGAAGCGGAGGTAGAGATGGCCTGCGAGAGGGAGGGAGACGGCCATGACGAGTGTGCAGACGCCGATCTGGATGAGGGCGAGCTGCTCAAAGGGGAAACGCGGGGAGAAATGGGCGAGGGCGATGACCTGGAGTGCAAATCCGAGGGCGCAGACGAGGGTGAGGAGGTCGCCGAGGTTGATGTGCCGGAAGGCTTGGAGGGAGACGGGTTGGCCGGGGGGGGCGGTGAGCAGGACGATGCCGGCGAAGGCGACAATGGCGCCGAGCCATGCGTTCCAGCGGGGCAGGGTGGAGGTGGGTGGGCGGAGGCCAGGAATGACGGCGAGGATGGGTACGATAACGACGACCATGCCGGTGATGAAGGCGGATTTGGAGGGGGTGGTGAGATGGAGTCCGGCGGTCTGGAACTGATAGCCGAGTGCGAGAGCGAGGCCGACGATGGATCCGGCGACGATGACGGGGGGGCGCATGCGGCGGAAGTGGCGGCGGTAGACGATGGCGAGGACGAGGAAGGCCAGCGCCATGCGGAAGAGATTGAAGAGGAGGGGTGAGATATCGAGGAGGGCGGTTTTGACGAGGACGAAGGTGGATCCCCAGACGACGACGACGGAGACGAGGAGCAGATGGGCGCGTAGGGAGTGAGGATGGGCCACCCTGGGCATGAGGGAAGCATAGCAGCGGGGATCGGTTTGCGAAGGTGGAATTGTTTCGCAGTGGAGGTGCGAGTTGGTGGTCAGACCTGTTAGTATGGCGGGCGCATGAAAAACATAGATTCAGTACGTCGCGATTTGCTCAGAATGGGCGGCTTTGGATTGGCGGCTGCCTCTGTACCCACGATTGGAATGGCCGCGGAGCGGAGCGGGATGACGCACAGCGGCCAGTATTTGTTTGACGTGCGCAAGTATGGCGCGACTGGCAATGGGAAGACGCTGGACACGCCGGCGATCAACCGCGCGATTGAGGGAGCGGCGGCGGCAGGCGGCGGTACGGTTGTTTTTCCGGCGGGGACGTATATGTGTTTTTCGATTCGTCTGAAGAGCCGCGTGCACGTTTATCTAGGCGAAGGCGCTGTGATCGTGGGGGCGGACTCTCCGCAGCCTGGGGAGGCAACGGGATATGACGGTGGAATGTACGACGCGGCGGAGCCGAATCCGGCGGCGGGCCACTACGAGGATTACGGGCACCGGCACTGGCACAACGCGCTGCTGTGGGCGGTGGGCGAGCACGACATCAGCATTACGGGACCGGGGATGATCTATGGGAAGGGATTGTCGAACGGGACGATGGGGAGCCGTGGCGGGTACCCGGTATTTGATCAGCGGCAGAAGGGCGTGGCGGATAAGGCGATTTCGATGAAGAACTGCCAGAACGTGATCTTCAGGGATTTTTCGATTCTGAAGGGCGGGCACTTCGGGATGCTGGTGACGGGGGTGAATAACCTGACGATAGACAATGTGAAGATCGACACGGACCGCGACGGGATGGATGTGGACTGCTGCGAGAACGTGCGGTTGACGAACCTGACGGTGAATTCGCCGTGGGACGACGGGATCTGTCTGAAGTCGAGCTATGCGCTGGGGCATCCGCAGGCGACGAAGAATGTAGCCATCAGCAGCTGCTTTGTGACGGGCGATTTTGCTCTGGGATCGGTGATTGACGGGACATGGAAGCGGCTGCCGCTGGGGGCTCACGTGTTTCATGCGGGGCGGATCAAGTGCGGAACGGAGTCAAACGGCGGATTTATTAACATTACGATTACAAATTGCATCTTCGACGGCTGCATGGGGTACGCGCTGGAGAGCGAAGATGGGGCGCTGCTGGAAGATATTGCGATTTCGAACACGACGATGCGGAATTTGTATTGCGGGCCGATCTTTATGCGTTTGGGGGCGCGTTTGCGGGGTCCGAAGGCGACGACGCACGTGGGGAAGATGCGGCGTGTGCTGATCAATAATCTGGAGTGCCATGGAGCGCGGACGAAGTGGACGTCGACGCTGAGCGGGATTCCCGGGCACAACATAGAGGACGTGAAGTTTTCGAACATCTATATTGAGACGCGGGGTGGGGAGCCGAGTGAAGTGCCGGAGCCGCCGGAGAAGATTGCGGGATATCCGGAGCCGACGATGTTTGGCGAGTCGCCGGCGTATGGATTTTTTATCCGGCACCTGAGGAACCTGGAGATGAGCCACGTGGAACTGGCGCTGGGTGAGCCGGACGCGCGACCTGGGTTCTACATGGACCACGTGGAGAGGGCGGATTTTTTTGCGATCACGGCGCCGAAGCAGAAGGACGGG
>CAZWSD010000169.1:0-7185 GCA_964636535.1 uncultured Acidobacterium sp.
GTGCTGACGCTGATCCGGGGCAAACACACGCTGAAGATGGGCGGCGAATACGATCGGAACTACCAGAACTACACAAGCTGGGGAGATGTGAGCTCTGGCAACTTTGTATTTGACGGGGTGGCAACGGGTGTTCCGTATGCGGACTTCCTGCTGGGCCAGGTGTATGGCTGGTATGTCTACGAGTATGCGGAGACGGGCGCGCGGTCACGCAGCGGGGCGGCGTTTCTGCAGGATAATTACCAGGCGACCCAGCACCTGGCGATCAACGTGGGGCTGCGCTACCAGTTCCAGGGCGGATGGAGCGAGGTGCATAACCGGTGGGGCACGTTCAATCCGAATGTTGTGAACACCGGGCAGTATGCGCCGCCGAATACGCTGGGGGCGATGAGCTACGGCGGCCAGGATGGGCGCAATGTGATCCAGAACAGCGTGAATGAGTGGGCGCCGCGGGTCGGGTTTTCATGGTCGCCGCTGCGGAACTGGGCATTTCGGGCGAGTTATGGCATCACGGACCAGCCGTGGGCGGTGGATCCATACAGCGCGGCCTACGGCGTGGGATTGAATCCGCAAGGCTCGAAGGGATACGGGTCATCGCCTGCATTCCTGCTGAAGAACGGGCCTGGTCCTGGTTCGGTGATCTATCCGAAGCTGTCTAATCTGTCTAACTCGCAATTCAATTATCAGAACGTGAGCTATTATCCAAAGCATCGTCCCATTACTTATTACCAGCAAGCGTTGCTTTCGATACAGCATCAACTGCCAGGCCAGGTGCTGCTGGACCTGAGCTATGTGTTTACCAAGGGGACGCACATGGGGTTCAGCCGGGACATTAACCAGGTTCCCCAGAAGGACATGACGCAGTACACGGACTGCTACAACGCGCCGACGGCATACCCGCTGTTCTGTTCGATCAACGCGGTCCTGTTCGATGGGTATTCCAACTACAACGCGCTGCAGTTCCGCGCGCAGAAGCGGTATGGGAACGGACTGAGCTTCATCTTTAACTATGCGTATTCGAAGACGATGGATACGGGCACGGGCTCTGGAAACAATGCCACCGCGGATGTATGGCAGAACGCGTTCAGCGTGCCAGCCAATTATGGACTGTCGACCCTGGATACGAAGAACATGATCAACGGTTCGGTGACCTATGAGTTGCCATTTGGGCATGGAAAGCTGGTGAACCTGCACGGGGTAGCAAATCAAGCGCTGGGAGGCTGGCGACTCACGGGAGTCTTCCAGTTGCACAGCGGTGTTCCGTTCACGGTGAGAACGTCAGACAACGGGCAGGATTTGAGCGGCTCGGCCGCGAACCAGTGCGGCTGCGGTTACTCATGGTTGCCGAACGTGGTTGGGAATGCGAACGTATCCAATCCTTCCCCGACGGAATGGTTCAATCCGGCGGCATTTGCGACGCCAACGCCGGGTACATTCGGCAACGAACATCGCAACACGCTGATTGGGCCGGCATGGCGCGATCTGGACCTGAGCCTGGGCAAGACGTTCCAGATTCGCCGCGGCATGGACCTGGAGGTTCGCGCGGATTCGTTTAACGTGCTCAACCATCCGAACTTTGGTCAGCCCTCCACAGCCACTGGAACGGGCGTGGTTGGCGGCGGGGTGATCACGAGCGCGAGCGGAGCGCGAAGTATGCAGGTGGGCGGCAGATTCACCTTCTAGACGTTGTCCTAGCCTAGGCCGGGTATGGAGTGGGGGTTCGCGTGTCCACTCCTGCCCGGCACTTTTGCAGGCGGTCGCAAGGGTATCTTCGCTGGCCTACAATGGGCGCACGAGTTCTTGTATGCGGTATTTCGAATTGACGAGTGATTGCGGGGTTTTGCTGCGGATGGTGCTTTCACGGGCAGCCCGGTGGTTGCGGTTGGGCAGGAGGATGGAGCTGTTGACGAGATTGCGGGCTCTTCCACTGGTTGTGGTGCTGGCATGCGGGAGCGTGCTGCCGGCATGGGCATACGCCACGGATAGCGCCGCATGGAAGGCGGATCTTGGAGAGGCGCAGGCGGCGTTGCAGGCGCACAATGCCGTGCAGGCCAAGCAGATGTTTGAGGCGGTGCTCAAGCTCGATCCGGGCAATGTGGAAGCACAGGCAAACCTGGGTGTGATGGCGTTTTTCCGTGGGGATTGTGCCGCGGCGGAGCGGTATTTTCGCGGAGCGATCCAGGGCGATGCAGGGCTCACCAAGATGAAGGCATTGCTGTCAGTCTGCGAGATGAAGCTGGGCCAGCCGCAGGCGGAGGCTGACATGGAAGGCGCGTTCCAACAGCTTAAGGATCCGAAGTTGAAGGCGCGACTGGGTATTCAACTTGCGAATCTTTATTACGAACGGGGAGACCTAGAGAGAACCGCACGTGTTCTTCAGCAATTGCTGGCGATGCAGCCGGACAATGTGAACTACCTGTTTTTTGCGCAGCGGGTTTACAGCGAATTGGCCAACGGAACGCTGAACAAACTGGCGGTTCTGGCGCCAGGCTCCGCCCGCATGGAGCAGTTGATTGCCGAGCGGCTGATCAACGACGGGGATGCGAAGGACGCGACGAATCACTACGAGAAGGCGCTGCAAATTGATCCTCGGCTGCCGGGAGTGCATTTCGAGCTTGCCGAGGCGCTGATGCAGACGGATCCGAACGATCCCGCGACGCAGGCGAAAGCGATGACTCAATTGGAGCAGGCGAAACAGAGCGACGGAGACAGCGCCAATGCGGAGTGCGAGCTGGCGCGCATCGCCCTTTTGCAGTCTCATCCGGACAAGGCCTTGGCGGCTTACCAGGGCGCCTACCGGATGGATCCGGACAACTCGGCCGCGGCGATGGGAATCGCGACGATACTGGAGCAGCGCGGTGAAAATCAGCAGGCGCTGGCTTATCTGCGCAAGGCGGTGAAAGAAGATCCCTTCAGCACGAAGTCCAACTACAAGCTATTTCTGCTGTACAAGAAAATGCACATGGCGGATGCGGCCAATCGGCAGCTGAAGCTATTCATCAATGTGCGCGCCACCAAGGATAAGGTGAAGAGCGTGTATCGGGAAATGCAACCTAGCAGCTACCGGTAGGGGGCCACTTGCCGCCAAGGCGGCATGCCGCGCCGCTAACCACCCAGCCCTTCGCGCTGCAGCAGGACCGCGAAGCGCGGGTCAGAACGCAGCGGGTTCAGACAAGGATCGACCTTGAGGTAAACCAGACCGACGTCGTGGGCCTGATAGGCGGCATCCAGCCACTTGAATGCCTTGTTCTTTTTTCCGAGGCCGGCGTAGACCAGGGCAATCTCATATCGGCCGACGCCGTCTTTCTTTACGTTTTTCTTGAGCATCCGGATCATTCTCAGGGCGTCAGCCGTGTGGCCGGAGCGGGCGTAGACGTTGCCCAGATGCCCGAGTGTGTACGGGCCGTCACCAGCTTGGAGGAAGGCTTTGATCGACTGCGGGTACATGTCTTTGGCGGCGTAGATGGCGCCCTGCAGGAACTTCCAGTCGGGAAGACTGATTTTGAGGCCCTGGACCGTTTTTGCGACGGCGAGCGCCCGATTGTAATCGTGAGCGAAGTAGTAGATGAAGCCCTCGGAATGCAGGGCGCTGCCGGAGACCGGGTCGAGCTGCACGCTCTTTTCCACCTGGGCGATCGCCTGGTGGGGGTGACCGACGCGAACGAGATAAAAGGCGTATTTTTCGTGGTTGGTGGCGGAACTGGGATTGAGATGCAGAGAGCGGCGGAATTGCGCCGCAGCTGTGGGCCAGTTTCGATCGAGGGTCATGGCGGTGTTCGCCAGTTCGGCGTGGGCCTCGGAGAGAGAG
This sequence comes from uncultured Acidobacterium sp., assembly GCA_964636535.1. GTDB lineage: Bacteria > Acidobacteriota > Terriglobia > Terriglobales > Acidobacteriaceae > Acidobacterium. Next base: position 3,806 of record CAZWSD010000169.1, read on the forward strand.
TCATCGAGCGCGATGGCTTTGAGCGCCTGTTTCTTTTGATTGGTGAAGGCTTCTTCATAGGGCATCTTTCCCGATTCGCCGAGCATGCCATAGCAGGTGGCGAGCGCGGCGTGGGCCTCAGCGTAACCGGGGCTGCGGGCGATCGCCTGGCGGAAATAGCCGATGGCGCGTCCGCAGTCTGACTTGTTGCGCAGCAGGAGTCCGTGTAGATAGAGGTCCTGGGCCACGGGATCGATGTTGCTTTTGCGGGTGAGGCGGGCTTGTTCCTGCCGCGTGACGCGGGTGCTGATTTCCTCGGCGATGGACTGAGCGACCTGGCCCTGCCAGGCAAAGACGCTGCTGAGGTCCTGGACGTAGCTGCTGGCCCAGACCGGGCGGTCAGTACGCGCGTCGACGAGCTGTACGCCGATGCGCACCTGGGAGCCGTCGCGCAGCACGCCGCCTTCGACGATGGCATCGACGCCAAGCTGCCGCGCAATCTCGGGGAGTTGTTCCTTGGTGCCCCTGAAACTCATGGAGGAGGTGAAGGAGGTGATCCGGAGCGTGGAAATCTGGCCGAGATCATTGATCAACTCTTCGGTAAGTCCGTCCGCGAAGAAATCCTGGGATGAGACGCCGGAGAGGTTATCGAAGGGGAGCACGGCAATCGATCGGATCCGGTATGGGCCGGCCGGGGTCTTTCGCGACCTGAGGTAGGCCACGGCGCCGACGGCGAGCAGCAACGCGGCGACCAGAGCCGGCAGCACGAGCCGGCGGATGCGGCGCAAATTCCGGGGCGCCTGGGGAACTGTGGATGCGACAAGGGCAATTTCGGCCGGCGGCGGATCCTGATTTGGGGCCGGGTGGGGCGTGGTAAGGTCACCGGGCGGCGTCGACTGGGAGGCGAAGAGGAACCTGGGGACATAGGAGCCTCTGTGCAACTCGAAGCGAACCGGGAGGTCCTTATTCGCGACCTCACTGGCGTAGTACTGTGCGAGTTTTTTGCGCAGCTCGCTGGCGCGCACTCGCACCACGGAGTCATTGCCTGTGTCGTAGCTGATGGGTCGGCCGAACAGCTCTGCTCCAATCGACCGCTCGTGCAGGTTTTCGATGTCTCCTTCCAGGGCGCGGGTGACAATGAGCCGGAGAAAGGCCTGGGATCGCCTGCTGGCGGCAAAGGTCCGACTGCCCAGAATCTGATCGAGGTGCTGGAGTGCCAGCGTAGTGTTTTCCGGGCTGAGGGAATCCAGTGGCTGGAGCGGCGGTGGTGTGGCGTTTGACATTGAGCCCGGGCTTCGGCTTCCTTCGGTTCATCGGTACTATATCATTTCAGCAATGCGTTCGTGATGGCCGCGTAACGTCTCGGTGTCAGCGTTTGCATAGGCCTTTCCATATAACAAGTAAGCGAATATTTTTCAATCACTTGTTGCCGCGTAACGTCTTTCTGAGCCGTTATTTCCTTTACAGCGATCGCAGTCGGGTGATGAAATCCGCCTGAATCTAAATCGCCGTACTTTCATCAGCGAAACCATTGAAGACCTGGCTGTAATTGTTCCGATTATTGTGGGTATTTGTGTGACGAGAATGGCTTCCCAGCACGGGCAAGGCTCCGCGGCAGCGGAACAGGCGTTGGAGACGTCTGGGCGGAGACGATTTCCCTGGCGGAGGCGTCGCGCGGGACGGTGGACGTGCCTGACGTGCGTTGGGCTCGGGGCGATGCTGACGGGTCCGGCGATCCTGGCGGCAACTGTACCCCAGTCAGACTTGACGGCAAGGCAGGCGATGCAACAGGGCGCCGCCGCGATGGGGGCCAGGCATTTTGCGGAAGCTGTTGCGGATTACACGCTGGTGACGCGCGACGTGCCTCAGTTCGCCGGCGGATACGTCAATCTTGGGCTGGCGCTGGAGCAGGCGGGCCGTCTTAATCAGGCGAGGGCCGCCCTGCGGAAGTCGTTGGAACTCGATCCGGGGATCCGGGGCGCGAACCTTTTTCTGGGCCTGATTGCCTACCGCCAGGATCGCTATCGGGATGCCGACCTGAGGCTGACGCGCGAGATCCATCTGGATCCGCAGGATGCCAAGGCGTTCATGTGGCTGGGAGTGTGCTATCTGGCTCAGGACAATCCGAAGGCAGCGATTGGTCCGCTGAACCGGGCTCACGCGCTGGATCCGAAGAACGCCGACATACTGTACCATCGCGGTCACGCTTATCTCATGCTGGCGAACGCTTCTTACAAGGCGATGTTCAAGCTCAATCCCGATTCGATGCGGGTACACCAGGTGCTGGGCGAGGCGTATGCGAAGAGCTACCGGACGCAGCAGGCGATCTCGGAATTCAAGATCGCGATCCAGATGGCGCCCCACGAGCCTGGTCTGCACGAGGAGCTGGGCGATCAATACTGGGTGGCCGGAGATTGGAGCCAGGCCGCGAAAGCCTATCGCGAAGAGCTGCAACTGGATCCGTATTCCGTGACAACGATGTACAAACTGGGCAGCCTGATGGTTCTGGAGACGAAGCCGGCCCTGGGAGTTCCGCTGTTACGCAAGGCTCTGCGCGAGGATCCCTCGCTGAACGACGCACACTACTACCTGGCGACGGGACTGATGGGACTGAACCAGAATGCAGCGGCCATCGAGGAATTCCGGCAGGCCATTGCGGCCAATCCGTCCGACAGCCGAGCGCAGAGTGCGTACTACAAGCTGGCCATGCTGTACCGCAAGCTTGGCAATCACGCAGCGGAGGCTGCCGCGATGCAGAATTTCCTGCGGGTGAAAAGCAAGCGGGCTGGAGAACGAAGTCTGCATACCGCGGAGATTGTCCGAGATCGAACATCGTTGCCTGTGGAAAGGCCGAAGCAGGGCACGGCAACGGCTCATTAAGGCTGCAAAGACAATGACCTGATTCGGCGGCCGCCCGAAGAGGTCCGAACTGCTCAAGGCGGGCGGGGGAAAAGAGCAAGAAGCGGCAGAGGGAAGCAGGAACGGCGGGATCGCCGAGAAAACGTTTGCCAAGGAGGCTCATTGATGCCAACGATTCGTAACTCAATAGCAGTACTTTTGCGGACCCGATACGGGCAATGCGCAGGGTGGCTGGCATTGCTGGTTTTGACCACAACCTTCACCTTGTCGGCGCGCGCGCAGCTCGACACCGGCGCCGTCGGCGGTGTGATCAAGGATCCCGCGGGTGCGGTTGTGCCGCATGCGTCGGTGCAGGCGAGGGAAGAATCCACCGGGACTATTTATCGGACCAAGAGTTCCGGGATTGGATTCTATTCGTTTCCCACACTGCATACGGGCGTCTACACGATCAGCGTAACGGCGAAGGGATTCAAGACGGCGGTCCTGACCGGGATCAACGTATCCATTGGAACGGACGTGAGCGAGAATGTATCGCTGGCCAT
>CAZWSD010000170.1:0-7181 GCA_964636535.1 uncultured Acidobacterium sp.
GCGAGGTCGTTGAGAGATGCTTCGGCGGGCTGCTGCGCCCAGAGGTATGCGGCGCGCGGGTCGAGGCCTTGTTCGCGGGCGAGGGTGGCCTTGGTGCGGCGTGTTGGCTTGTAGGGGAGATAGAGATCTTCGAGCTCGGATTTTTCGAGGACGGCCTGGATGCGGGTTTTCAGTTCGGGGGTGAGTTTGCCCTGCTCGGCGATGGAGGCGAGGACGGTGGCGCGGCGTTCTTCGAGTTCGCGGAAGTAGGCGAGCTGCTCGGAGATGGCGAGGATCTGGACCTCGTCGAGGTTGCCGGTGGCTTCTTTGCGGTAGCGGGCGATGAAGGGGACGGTGCCGCCGTCATCGAGGAGTTCGATGACGGCGACGATGCCGCGGAGGGGAATGCCGAGGGTTTGAGCGATGTGGGCAAGGATGGAGGGGGAGAGAGATTGCTTGTCCGTCATGAGTAATCCTTGATCATCGTAAACGCTGGGGAGGGAGTGATTGCGGGGGAGGGTCTGTGCAAAACGCGGCGTGGGTTCCATGACGGAGCCCCGGTCCGGAGGAAGGCGGCCGATGGATCAAATCGGGAGGCCGGTACATCCTCTTTTACCGGAATGATGTCTAGGGAAGTAGGAGGAAAGTCATGGAAAAGATATCGGGAACGATTCCTGTTCCCCTGCAAATCACCTTTCAGCATGCGGATGTGATTCCTGAGGTGGATGCGCTGATACGAGCCGAGGCTGCGAAGCTGGAGCGGTATTATCCGCGGATCATGGGATGCCGGGTGAAGGTGGAACGCGAGGGTGGGCGGCAGAGCGGGAACCTATGGAATGTGCGCATCGATTTGACTGTGCCCGGAGGCGAGATCGTGGTGCAGAGCGAGCCGAGCCTGGGCGGGACCGCGAAGCGGTCCGGGCAGGCGGCGATTCGCAAGGGGATGGAAGTGAGGCGGCAACGGCAGATTCTGCATCGAGCGGTGCGGGATGCGTTTGAGTCAGCGCGGCGGCAGTTGCAGGATTACGGGCGGAAGCAGCGCGGGGACACGAAGCTGCCGGCGGCGGTAGCGACGGCGAAGGTGACGCAGGTGTTTGAGGAAAAGGGATACGGATTCCTGATGACGCCGGATGGAAGGGAGGTGTACTTCCACAAGGAGAGCGTGTTGAATTACCCGTTTGCGGAACTGAAGGCGGGAACGACGGTAGCGTATGCGGAGGAAGCCGGCGAGAAGGGTCCGCAGGCGAGCAGTGTGCGGGTGCTTGGCCGGCAGGGTCCGCGCGGGGCGGCGCACCGGCGGGCGGCGTGAAGTGGATGCCGGCACGAGAGAGAGCAGGATGGGGCTGGCGGCTCGCGAGGCAAGAGGGGCGAGCCGCCGGCTGCGGGGGGTCGTCGGGAGCGGGAGTTCAGCGTGCTTCCGGGACGATGAGCAGAGGACACTTTGAGTTACAGCAGACCTCGTAAGCAGTTCCGCCGAGGACGCGGCCGGCGAGGCCGGCCATGGCTCCGGCGCCTTGTCCACCCATGACGATGAGGTCTGATTTGCTGTCGTCGGCGGCGGAGAGGATGTGAGTTGCGGGGGTGCCGAAGTCGATGGCGACGCGAGCGTTTCCGATGGCATGCGCCATGCCGCCGATGTGGTTCTTGATCCAGTCGCGGAGGAGCTGCTCCGCGGCGACGCGATGGGCGGTGAAGCTTTTTTCGGGGTTGCTTTCGACGTAGAGGACGGTGAGTTGCGCCTGGTGATCGTGGGCCAGGCCAGCGGCAAAGTGGAGGGCCATGACGGAGACTGGGGACATGTCCGTGGCATAGAGGATGCGGCTGAAGGGCTGTGGCGCGAGATTGGCGCGGATGGGGATTTGGGGTCCGAAGACGAGCACGGGCCGTCGAGTATTGCGGAAGACCTGCTGGGTGACGGAGCCTGCGACCCACTTGCGCACGCCGGACTTGGGGCGGGCGGTGAGGACCAGGAGGTCGGGCGTGTAGACGTCGAGTTCGCCGAGAGCGTTGTTGAAATCCGATTTGCTGACGATGGTTTTGGCGTGAATGTCGCACCCGGTACGTTTCTCGACGAGGGTGGCGAGTTTCTGTTGGGCGTCGTCGAGAGATTTCTGGTTGGTGACGTGAAAGAGGATGAGATCGGAGCCGTACCAGCGGCAAAGAGCGGCGACGTAGTCGAGGGTTGGGACGAGGTCATCTTTGAGGTCAGTGAGAACGGCGATACGTTCGAGGGGAAGCACGCGCTTTTCCAGGCTAAGCATAGTCACCTCTGAGTGTTGCGCGGCCGCTTGAGAGGGGGTTCGAACGCTGTACGCAAGGGGGATTGCGCGGGCCGAGCTTTGAGTTGCCGGCGGGAGGAGCTCTGCGGGCGAGTTTGCCGGCTGTGGAATACTCCCTGACTTGCATTGTGGCGAGAGCGGGCGGGTCAAAATGTGATGCGTGTCACGTTCCGATTGGCGGCGGGAATAAGGGTGCGGGGGCTCGACCGCCTGGCGGCGGGATCGCATCTGAGCAAGTAGGAGCCGAGGTTGCCGGTGATGGTTTGTGGAGGGTTCGGCTTGCTCCGCGGGAGGTGGTTATGAACGGGTGGCGTTCTGGATTAACGCTGGCAGGGATGGGTGCGTTTGCGATGTATCTTCTGGATCCGAACCGGGGAAAGCAGCGGCGGACGCGCGTGAAAGATGCGGTGGTGCATACGGGGTGCGAGGTGCGGAAGTTCCGCGGGCGATTCCAGCGAGATGCGGCGAACCGCCTGGCGGGGACGATTGCGGAGACGGAGAAGCTGCTGCAGTGGGAGACGCCGGAGGTGACCGACGAAGTGCTGGAGCAGCGGGTGCGGAGCGCGGCGGGACGCAATGTGTCTCACCCGCGGGCGGTGCGCGTGAAGTGCAAGGGTGGCGCGGTAGAGCTTTCGGGCTGGGTGATGACGCATGAGCTGGATGGGCTGGTGCGGGGGGTGCGAGCGGTTCCGGGAGTGCGGGAAGTGTCAGTGTTTTTGAATGCGGCGAATCGGTCGGAACATATTTCGTCGCTGCAGGGCGGTCGCGCGAGAGGGGCGGCAGGCGTGTGGAGGAATCGCTGGTCGCCGACCGGCAGGGTGATGGCGGGCAGCTATGGCCTGGGATTGCTGGCTTACGGGCTGTCGCGGCGCGGCGGGATGGGGCGGGTTCCGGCGGTGGCTGGGGCGCTGCTGATGGCGCGGGCGTTATGGAACCGGCCGGTGGCGGAGCTGGCCGGGGTGGGCGAGAATGCCGGGATTCACATCGAGAAGACGATGCGGATCCTGATTTCGCCGGAGGAGCTGTATTCGTTCTGGGCGGAGCCGGAGAATTATCCGAAGGTGTTCACGCATCTGCATGCAGTAACGCGCGAAGGGGAGAGCACCTACCGATGGGAGGTTGAGGGGCCGCTGGGAGTTCCAGTGAGCTGGAGGGCAAAGATGACGCTCAGGGAGCCGAGCAGGCTGGTGGAGTGGAGCAGCGAAGCGGGCGCGGTGGTGGAGAATCACGGTGTGATTCATATTGAAGCGGAAGGGAACGGATACACGCGGGTACATGTGCAGATGAGCTACACGCCTCCGGCGGGAATGGTGGGCCACGCGCTAGCGGCGCTGCTGGGAATGGATCCGCGCAGCATGATGGAGGGTGATTTTGTGCGGCTGAAGTCGTTGTTTGAAGAGGGCAAGACGCATGCGCACGGGCGCGAGGTGGCGGTGTCGGAGCTGAAGGTCGAACATCCGGCGGCGTCGTGAGTGGTAGCTGCGCGGGCAGGCCGGGGGTATGAGATGAAGTGGGACGCACGGATCGATGTGAACACGGCGAGCAGCCATGAGTTGACGCAGTTGCCGGGGATAGGGATCGATATGGCGCGGAAGATTGTGGCGTTTCGGGAGCGGCATGGGGGTGAGATTCCTGATTGGGAGGAGCTTTCGGGGATTCATGGATTTCCGGTCGAGCGCATGGAGGAGATTCGCGAGCGTGGTGTACTGAGAGCTGTCCTTCGCGGGTAGAGAGTGTGTTGGGGGGCGGCTGGGGCGGTTGACTCCGTTGAGCGCAAGCCGGGCAAACTGTTGCGGCGTTCATGCATCCATATGTCGCGAGGGGGAGTTGTGCTTGCGCGGCAGGAGGCAAAGATGGAGTTTCGGATTACGGCGAAGGCATTTTCTGAAGGCGCGACGATTCCCGTGAAATACACGTGCACCGGTGTGGATGTATCGCCGGCGCTGAACTGGAGCGATCCGCCGGAGGGCACGAGGAGCCTGGCAATGATTGTGGATGATCCGGATGCGCCGGGTGGGAAGTGGTATCACTGGCTGCTGTGGAACATTCCGGCGGATGCGGGCGGGATATGGGAGCATGTATTGCCGACGGCGGAGCTGCCGGGAGGGATGGTGCAGGGAGGCAACAGTTTTGGCAAGATGGGGTATGGGGGTCCGTGTCCTCCGCGGGGCCGGATGCACCGGTACGTATTTCACCTGTATGCGCTGGATACGGAGTTGAAGCTGCCGGCCGGGGCAACGCATGTGGAGCTGGAGCACGCGATGCGAGGCCACATCAAGGGTGAGGCAGATCTGATGGGGCGATACGGGCGCTGAGGCAGCGGGGCTGCGCGCTAGAAATTCGGAGCTGGAGGGGATTGGCCGGAGTTGCGATGGGCAAGGCGCGGCCGGCGCGGAAGCGGCCGGTCGCGGGGAGGTGCGGTATGAAGTCAGGCAACCAGAGACGGAGTGTGCGGAAGGAGGATCGGCTGCGCGACGCGGTGGGGCGGTCAGGGGTGTATCCGGCATCCGGGCCGCTGCCGGAGGCGAATGCGCCGCTGCGGGGGCAGATGGGATGGGGCCAGGGTGAGCGCGGCGTTGCGGGCTCTGAGGATCACGGTTCATCGGAGCTGAGCTACGAAGGCGGCACGCTGGTGGGGGGGCTGGATGAAGAGTGGGCGTCGATATTTGGGAAGAATGCGATGCCGCCGGTGGATGGGCGAGAGATTCCGCTAGCGGCCTGGCCGTTGTTTTGCAGCTGGTTCAGCCGGCGCTATGCGGGTGTGATTACGACGATTGCGTATTCGGATGGGCAGCCTGGGTTTCCGTTGGCGGCGCGGCGGCTGCCGCTGGTGAAGATGTGGGCGCGGGTGATGGAAGACAAGGTGGACGCGATCTCAGTGGAGCTGGACCGGAAGCCGAATGATTATCTGCTGAATGTGGCCGGTGCGAAGCGGATGAGTTATTCGACGGAAGCGAATGGCGAGCCGAAGGCGCTGACGATGGAGAGGCGCGAGGGGCGCGTGGTGCTGCTGTTTGGGAAGGCGGCGTAGAGAGCGGCTGCGGATTCGATGCCTGGGGGGATGCGAATCGGGGATGGCGGGGAAGGGCTGCTCCGCGATTGGAAGCAGAGGGATGGTTGCGGCTCTCAACTGAAAGCAGAATCTGCCGATAGATAGTAGATATGCGGGCGGGTCTTCGCCTCGGGGTTTGCGAGCAGATGGAAGATTGGGCGAGAGACGGGTTGGAGGACTGCAGCGCCGAGAAGTACATCGGGAGGCAGCCGATCCTGGACCGCGAGGGGGAGAATCGAGGGTACGAGCTTCTTTTTCGGAGCGGGCCGGGTAACGGGTTTGACGGGGACGGCGAGCGGGCCACGCGAACGATGCTGGATCACGTGGTGCTGTATGGACTGGAGAGGCTGACGGACGGCAGGCCGGCGTTTGTCAACTGCACGCTGGATGCGCTGACGGATGGGCTGGTGGACGTGCTTCCGCCCGGGCATGCGGTGCTGGAGGTGCTGGAGAGCATTGAGCCGACGCCAGCGCTGGCGGCAACCTGCCGGCGGCTGAAATCGCTGGGATATCGCATCGCCCTGGATGATTTCCGTTGGATTCCCGGAGTGGAAGCGCTGGTGGAACTTGCCGATTACATCAAAGTGGATTTTCTACAATCCGACGCGGCGGAGCGCGGTGTAATGCTGGAGCAGCTTCGCGGCGGCGCGGCGGAGTTGCTGGCCGAGAAGGTGGAAAGCCAGGCGGAGTTTGAGCAGGCGTTGGGGGAGGGTTTCACGCTATTCCAGGGGTACTACTTCTGCCGGCCGCAGGTGCTGAAGAAGCAGGATATTCCGGCGAACAGGCTGGCGCGGCTGGAGCTGCTGGCAGCGTTGCAGCAGAAGGATCTGAATTTTCGCGCGGTCAGCGAGGTGGTGGAGCGGGATCCGGCGATCACTTATCGGCTGTTGCGGATGGTGAACGCGGCGGGCACGGGGCTGCGGGGCGAAATATTCTCAGTGGAGAAGGCGCTGATGGTGCTGGGCGAGGATAGATTCCGGCGTGTGGCGGCGCTGGCGGTAGCCGCGGCGTTGACAACGGGGCGATCGAGGGAGGCGCTGCGGGTTGCGCTGGCGCGTGCTCGTTTTTGCGAGCTGGGGGCCGGTCTGACGGGGCGCGCGGTGACGGAGCAATACCTGCTGGGGCTGTTCAGTCTGCTTCCGGCGATGCTGCAGATGCGGATGGAGGACGCGGTTGAGGCCATTGCGCCGCGGGCGGAGATTCGCGCGGCGTTGATGGGGGAGTGCAACGAGGATTCTGGCCTGCTGCGCTGGGTGGAGTTCTGCATGCGTGGGGAGTGGTTGCGATGCGATGGGATTGCGCGCGAGCTGGGAGTCGCCACCGGCCAGTTGCGGCAATACGCGCTGGATGCGATGAGCTGGGCAGATGCGAATCTGCACTCGATTGAATAGAGGTGGCAGAAGGGGAGACGGAAGCTGGGTGGCCGGCAGAGGTTGCACGGCGGAGAGGATCGCGAGCGGAGCCGAGCCCCGGCTGTGTTGGGGGTCGAGGGGAAATTTCCTGCATTGCTTTGGGCTTTTTGAAGGCAACGAAGTGCAGCTTTTCGTGAGGGAGAAGCTGCGTCGGCATTCCGTGTCCGGGCAGGAGTGGCAGGGGAAAGGCGTTAGCCCGCATTTCTCACAGGTGCTGATTGCGGCGCGTGATTAGGGACGTGTTTTCGCTTGCTGATGCTTTGTGAGCAGCACCGGGGGCCAGATAGTGTGCTGAGGTTGAGCGGAGGAAGTTTTGTTGAGGGCAGCCCTGGATTTATCGCATGGCTCCGCCAGCCGTGAGCACGGAGAAGATGAGCGGAGGTGTCAGAGAGTGGGAGCTGAGTTTCAGCAGCGCAGTGCGTGGAAGGCTTGTGTGTAGGCGTCTTTCCAGGGATAAGC
>CAZWSD010000171.1:0-7173 GCA_964636535.1 uncultured Acidobacterium sp.
CGGTTGCGCGCCGCCCATGCCGCCAAGTCCGGCTGTGACGGTGATGGTGCCGGTGAGGCTGCCACCGAAGTACCGCCGCGCCGCGCCGTGAAAAGTCTCATAGGTTCCCTGCAGAATTCCCTGGGTGCCGATGTAGATCCAGGAGCCGGCGGTCATTTGCCCGAACATCATCAATCCGGCGCGGTCGAGTTTGTCGAACTCTTCCCAGGTAGCCCAATGGGGCACCAGGTTTGAGTTGGCGATGAGCACGCGTGGCGCGAGCGGCTGGGTTTCGAGTACGGCTACCGGCTTTCCGGATTGCACCAGCAGGGTTTGATCGTTCCGCAGGCGGTCCAGGGTGGCGACGATGCGATGATAGGCGTCCCAGTTGCGGGCGGCTTTGCCTCGACCGCCATAGACGATGAGTTCCTCGGGTTTCTCCGCCACCTCGGGGTCGAGATTGTTCATGAGCATTCGTTTGGCCGCTTCCTGAATCCAGCCGGCCGCAGTGCGTACGTTTCCACGCGGAGCGCGAATGGGAGTGTAGGGCTGGCTCACTGCTTGAACTCCTTTCAATGCGGGCCGGAGAAGGTCCAGCATCAGTGACAAAGACGATCGCGGTGCAACAACCTGAAATCGGGATGGCCCCAGCAGAGTTAACCAGACATGATAATGCGGAAATGCGTTCTTGTCGCAGAAAAGCCGGGCACGGAGGCGGGAGTCGAATTTCGCGGAGGATCGTCGACCCCGGCATTTACGGTGTAGCTTGCTGCGCGGTGCCGAAGAGCGCATTATTCCCGGTGCGGAGATCGTGTCCCCATGTGAAGATGACGCGAGTTCCGAGGACGGTGACGCGCGCTTCGATTCCGGCGTCAAAGAGCCAACGCCTGGTGGCGAGGCCGGAGTTTGGCGCACCCATGCGACCGATGTCAAAGAGGGGCCCGGTCTCGATGCTGATGAGTCCGTTGTTGAAGATTTGCCGGTAGACGTCGCTGTTAGTGAGCAAGTAGCGAGTGCCCAGTGGGGCGCTGCCTTTACGTCCGTCGCGATCGCCCAAGTCGCCCCGTAGCCAGAGGGAGTTGTCTCGTTCGATGCCGAGCATGAACAGCTCGTCGAATGGGGATGCGCCGAGCAGGCCTCCCCCACGGACTCGTTGCGTGACCTCCCATCGATTTGAGCTGGGGGAAGGAAACCAACGGAGTCTCGCCGAGCCCTGCAGCTTTTCAAATACGTGCGAAGGGGTGGACCAGATTCGCCCAGTCGCGGAGCGCAAGGATGTGCTGATGGATAGGCGGCGTTGCGGAATATCGACGGGCATGCCTGTCACAGAGACCAGAAATTGCAATGCGGTTCCGGGTAGGAGAATGTCTGGCGTGAGGGCCGTGCCGTCTTGAACGTTGCGGTAGGAGCGGTGCGAAATTTCAGCTCCTGTCGTCCAGCGGAAGCGTCCAGAAAGATAGTTAGAGAGCGAAAAGGTTGCTGCCTGTTTTTGCAGATTCAGAGAGCCCAGCACCGGAGCGATGCCGGTAAAGGAGCGCCGGATGGCCCAGTTTTCGTCTCGCGCATCGAAGCTGATCTCCACCCGACGCTGAGGAAGCTGGTGCAGTGGGGCCGAGAGTGCAACCCATATACGGCCCTTCTGGTCGTCCCAGCGGAGTAGTGAGGTGATGTTGATGGCGGATCGGTCGAGGTTGTAGTAGGAGGGATAGATGGTTTCGTAGGGAACTCCGCTGAGTGTAGCGATTGCCGCCGACCATCGATTGCTTCCGAAGCCATCGCGTTCCAGCGCATTGAAATTGGCGTTGAAGGAGCCGTCGGGCAGGGGGGCCAGCGTGATCCGGTAGGTTGGGAAAATGCCAAGGCCATCGAGGCGCACGCGCGTGGTTTGCAACTGTCGCAATGTCATGAGCAAGGCCGGAGAAAAGGCAAATGCGCGTCCGAGGATCAGTGGCCGGGCACGCAGTGAGGGGTCCAGATTGAGTGCGTGTACTTCGGGTTTTCCGATGCGGTTCCAATACTTCAATGCGGCCGGCAAGTTCCCCATGAGGTAATAGACGGTCCCAGCAAAGTTGTTTGCATACTGATCATCGGGATCGAGCCTGAGTCCTTTTCGCAGCCAGGCAGCTGCTGACGGATACCTCTGTTGTTCAAAGGCTACGCCTGCAAGCTCGATGGGGAAGCGCTTTTGCTTGGGGCACATTCTGGCGCCGGCGAGCAGCGCACGGCGGGCATCTTTCCAGCGAAGCTGCCGTGCCATTGTCATCCCACGGTCGAAGGCCGCATCTGCCGGGTGAGCGCTGCATTGGGCATGCAACGTGAAGGCGAAGGTGACGGAGCCAGCCAGAGCCAGGAGCATTCGCGGGAACTTGCGGTAGGTTCTACCGTCTGCTTTCACGGGTTTCCATGGACTAGACTAAGATTTGGGTTGTCGGGGCACTGCGAGCAGTAGCCATTCATGCGTGGCAGCCCATTCCTTTTCAAATTGTTTTTTGCCTTCGGGCAACAACTTGCGCAGTTCGGGATCGTTCATCATGACCAGGCCGCGCTGCGTGTCGATTCCGTCGATGACGACATAGTGGAGGGCGCGTTGGCCCGATGGTCTTAGAGCGACGATCAGCGGTCTGCCTTTGCGAATTTGCCGGTCGAGTTCTTGCCAGCTTCCTCTCACGGCAAATGTGATGTAATCATGGTGTTGCAGATAGCCTTCCAGTGCGGCTGGTGTTGCTCCATGCAAGCGTGAAGTGTATACGTGCTTCTGAATGGTTCCGACCTGTTCGGCGGAGGTGATGGGGCGATGCTGCTGGGCTGCCCAGTACTGCATGATCATGGCGACGGACGCAGCTCCGCATCCGTCGCGCGGTTGGGCGACGAATGGAACATTGATCCAGAGGGCGTTTGGAGCATCGGACCTGGCATGGAGAAGGAGCAGCAGAAGGGCTGCTCCCTGAAGAATGTTCACGGCTAATGGACCGCAACGAGGATGACAACGATCAGAAGGACGACGATGAGCAGCAGCATTTGATTGGTTGACAGCTCTCCAGCGGAAAATTGCTGCTGCGCCTGGTTAGCCCGCGAGGAGAGGCTCGCAAGTTCTGAATCGGAAAGCGTTGGAATGGCTTTCTTCACCTGCGAGTGATTGATGTGCTCCGTTCTCATGGCGCGCTGGGCCAGAGGCGTGGAGAAGAATCTTGTGACTGTCTGGATATTTTGTTGGCGGGTGGCGGACTGAGTCTGCACCCGTTGCTGGAGGGCGCGATTGGAAACGATGTGGTTGCTTGATTCTGCCTGTAAGGGCAAGGCTACGGAAAAAGCAAGTAGCGCAACGAAAGCGGGAATAGCGAAAAAACGGGGAAAGTGTCTGCTCACATTGGACAAGATCATTAGAAATCTCCGGGGGAAGGACTCCATGTCCGAAGGTAGATGCACCTGAAAATGGAGAAGTTGCCACGATTGGAGCACGATTCAGGGCAGCGGGGAAATACTGGAGTCTGTCAGATTTAGAACTGAATCCTCCACCCATCGATGAAATGGAGCGGGCATTTTTTCTGGCGGGGTCAACGGGCTGACTGGAATTGCCGCGGCGCGGTTTTGTTCGGACCTTTGATCGCAGATTTGGGAAGGAATTCGCGAAAGTGACGGCATCAGGATACCTTTTGTACGGAGGGTTGCGCGTCTTCTCAGTGGAGGCTCGCCTGCAGGGGCGATTGCGCGAATCGTAGGGGCGCAGTTCTGATCTATCAGCGTTATTCGCTGGCCATGATGGCGCGAGGAAGTTATATGATGGATTTATTACTGCTGTTACTGGGACCTGCCAATGGCACTGAGCAACAAAGTTGAACATGTCGCTAAGGAACAGGTAGTTATCACGATCACGGGCTCAATGACGATTGGGTCGCCTCTCAAGGTGCTCGACGCTAGGTTGCAAAACCTTGTGACCAATGGCGTGAAGGCGATTATACTCGACCTGACGGAAGTGGATTTTGTTGACAGTGCAGGGCTTGGGCTGTTGATGCTGGCCCGGAGGCTGCTGCTGGACAAGGAAGGTGCGATGTTGCGCCTTTGCGGCGCGCAGGCGCGGGTGAAGGCACTGCTGCGCATGACAAGGACGGATGGCCTTTTGCACCTGGATGAGGACTTGGAAAGCAGTCTGAAGGCAATCCGCCAAACCGAGGCCTGAGATTGTTCTGTTGTGTGGCTTGAGATTGCGCTCGTGGTTGGATGCGATCCTTCCATAACTGAGAGCGGCGAGTATTGTGCCCGCTGTGAATCCGGGAGTACAAACGCAGCCCGGCGGTGGCGGCAATCGAGGTGATATTCAGAATTACGCCGCTGCCTGCTCGGGCGCTCGCCTAGATTGTGCCGACGATCGCGTACATTATGCTCGGGAGTATTTCTTTGCTTACTTGTGCGTCGCTGGCCGAGGCGTAGAGTTGACGGTCGGAGATGGTGCAGTGTTGTAATGCTGATTTAGGAGAAAATTCATGTTGAAGTCGGGAATTCTCAATCCGCAGTTGAACTCGCTCTTGTGCCGAGTGCGGCATACCAACACACTCGTTATCGCGGACCGGGGGTTCCCGTCTTGGTCTGGGGTTGAGACGGTCGATATCTCACTGGTGGATGATATTCCACGAGTGCTGGATGTATTGCGGGCGTTTCGGGGTAACTTTTCAGTGGGCAGATATTTTATGGCGGAAGAGTTTAGACGGTATAACAGCCAGGAAGTGCAGGCAGAGTTAGCGGATTTGATTGGGAGTACGCCGGTGGACTATGAACCTCACATAATTCTGAAGCGTAGAGTTCCCGATGCGGTGGGAATAATCCGGACCGCGGATACGACTCCGTATGCGAATATTATCCTGGCATCGGGCTGACTGCGCCGGAGTGGGGCGGGGAATGCTCTGAATGCTCCTGCATTGTCTGGTGCTGTCTGAAAGGGATTCCGCGGGCGGGTCTTGCGTGGAGGATTTGACGACTCGGTCAGGGATGCCGTCGCGGTTCCGGAGGTGCTGTTTGAGCTTCTGTGGATGCGGGCGGGGTTGGTGGGGCAAGGCACGTTTCCGGGACCAGAGTTCCTCGCGGTACATAGTGAAAGAACGTGTATTCCTGTTTCGAGCTTGTAGGGAAGAGGAATAGGATTCTAGCCTTTGTCTTTATGGTGAACAATGTTGGCAGCCAGTAGCCTTCGCCAAAGGGGCGTTCTTCCATCGCGAAGCGCGTTCCTCTTTCTACGCGTGCCAGAAATCCTTCGATCATGACGGGGTGTACGATCATGGCTTCTGCGCGCACCCATCCGAATGTCTGCCTGTCGACCCACAGGGTTCCGCGCATTCCGGTCAAGACGCGCGTCATGCGGTCTTTTGGCTGGTAGCCGGCGCGGGGGGAGACATCGAGAACAAAGGTTTCCCAGCCATCTTTCAGCGCATTTCCGCGCAACTCGAATTCGAAGGCTTTAGGCATTTCGCGCAACAGGGCACGGTTTCTGTGCTGTTCTGCCTCGAATTGCGCGACCCGGGTTCGGTACTGGGCGGGCGTTTCGTGTGTTCGGCGCTCGGTTTCGGCCTTGCGTGCATCTGCGAAGTTTCTGAGGTCCATTTCTGGAATTGGGACGCCATTTGTGGCAACCAATTGCGCGTAGGTGGACCCGCTTAGCATGAAGACCGCATAGGTTTTTGACTTGTCGCCCCGATGCTCGGTCATGCAATAGTCGAAGTCTGCCGCGTGTTCAAAGCCGTCATGGGTGGTCCGTTCGGTTCGGCTAAGAATCTGATTGGTGGACAGGCCAGCCTGGACTTGAGCAGTCGCCACACCAGATAGAGTGAGCAGGATGACTAAGCCCGCACATCGAAAGAGCATCGCGCCCCCTCCTGCGAACAGGAATGAATTTCTGAGATCCATATCGTGAGTTTCTGGCTGCATCCAACAAGTAGTGGACGATCTTCACTTAGGTTCTACTGCTTCTTTTTTGAGCATTTGTTCGGCGGCGCTATTTCTCTGTGACGCGAGTCACATGCGGCAGGAAAAGGCGAAAGAGTGAAGCGGAAGTGATAGTGGTCACAGCCATTCCGCGGTTGATAAATCCATCTTCGCTTCAGAGTGGAGGTCGGAAATGCATTCGCATATAAGTCTCGGCAGGCTGTTCGGCATCCGCATTGGAATCCATGCCAGTTGGCTTTTGATTGCGGTTCTGATCGCCTTTTCTCTGGGGAGCAGTTTTCATTTGTCGCACCCGGCGTGGAGCTATGCTACGGTTGCCATTTCCGCTGTTCTGACAGCGCTTTTCTTCTTTTTCTTTCTGATCCTCCATGAGTTGGCTCACTCGCTGGTGGCCAGGTCAAAGGGGCTTGAAGTCCGTGAAATCACGTTGTTTGCCCTTGGAGGTGTTTCTCAGATGACCGAAGAGGCCAAGAGCGCGGACAGTGAGTTCCAGATCGCGATTGTGGGGCCGGTGACCAGCGCCGTGCTGGGGATGCTCTGCCTTACGGTCGATCACTTTCTCGGAAGTTCACTCAGGGATGAACCAGTTGGCGAAATATTGTCGTGGCTGGGTTACATCAATTTGGGTCTTGCCGCCTTCAACATGCTTCCTGGATATCCGATGGATGGCGGGCGAGTGCTGCGGGCGTTTCTGTGGTGGAAATCCAAAGACCTCGTGCGTGCGACGCGTCAGGCCGTGATGGTGAGCAACGGGGTCGCCAGCGCATTCATCGTGATCGGCATTTACCTGTTCTTCCGCGGGGCTGGGATCGGCGGTCTCTGGATCGCGTTTGTCGGCTGGTTTTTGCTACAGGCTGCGCGGGAAAGCATCCTTGGAGAAGACCTGCGGCGCGCGCTTCTTGGGCTGAAGGTAGCAGATCTGATGCTGGAGCAGTTTCCCGCGGTCGACCAGGAGATGAGCATGCAGCGATTTGTAACCGAGCGACTGATGCATTCAACGGGAAGATATTTTGTTGTCATGCATCAAGGCGAGCCAGTCGGGGTGGTTACTCCCAAAGAGATTACAGCGATCGATGAAAGAATGTGGCCGTTCACGGAAGTCGGGTCCGTGATGCGGCCGTTTGCTGCCATGCCGTCGCTGGGACCCAGCGCGTCCATTATGGACGCGCTGGAGCTGATGCGTGAAGAAGACGCCGGTCCGGTGCCGGTGATATCTGGCGGAGAACTCCGAGGATTGCTGTCGCGGTCAAGCCTTTTGGA
>CAZWSD010000172.1:0-7113 GCA_964636535.1 uncultured Acidobacterium sp.
AAGAACCTGGCGTTTGGGCAGGCGTGGCGGGCGCGGGTGATGGAGCCGGCGCGCAAGGGTGTGGCGGAGATGGTGGCGCGGGGGCAAAAGGAGGGCGTGCTGCGGAGTGGGATCGACAAGGAGCTTGCGTTGGCGCTGCTGCTGGGGCCGATCATGTACCGGCACATCTTTCTAAAGGAACTGGGGAAGCAGAGCTTGAAGAAGCTGGCGCCGGTGGTGGTGGATGGGTTTCTGGGGCAGTTTGGGGACCCGGTGTGCAGGCGGAGGCGGGTTTTGCGCACCACGGGGGATGCTGGGTGAACGAGGGAGCAGGCGCCGCTGGCGATTTTGAGGGGGTGGAGAGGGGGCACTATCTGAGCGTGTGAGGAATGGGCTATGATGGCTGGGGCCTGAATCGGGATGGTTCGGGGCCGCGGGACTAAATCGCTTTTCCCTGAGGGAATTTTTCCGGAGGGACGGATTCCGGTGGGGTGGGCGAGTTTTGGCGGAGTGAGCAGGAGTTTTATGACGCGAGTGAATCGTTATGTGGTTTTGGTGACGCTGATTGCCACGCTGGGCGGGTTGCTGTTTGGCTATGACACGGCGGTGATCAACGGGGCGGTGGACAGCCTGCGGGCTTACTTTGTGAATCCGCGATTTACGAACCTGGCGAACCCTGGGCAGGCGGATGCGGCGAGTTCGCTGCTGGGTTTTGTGGTGTCGAGCGCACTGATCGGTTGTATTATCGGGGGACTGCTGGGCGGCTGGGTGAGCACGCACATTGGACGGAAGCGTGGGCTGGTGATAGCGGCAGTTCTATTTTTGATTTCGGCGCTGGGTGCTTCGGCTCCTGAGTTTCCGTTTGCTCCGATTGGGCATGGCGGGCCGGGATACATGTGGGCGTTTGTGATGTATCGCATTCTGGGCGGGATTGGCGTGGGTCTGGCTTCGATGCTATCGCCGATGTACATTGCCGAGATCGCGCCGCCGAAGGTGAGGGGCAACCTGGTGGCGTGGAACCAGTTCGCGATTATATTTGGGATGCTGGTGATCTATTTTGTAAATTTTGGTATTTCCAAAGCCGGGAGCGGCGATGCGTGGCTGAACACGATTGGGTGGCGGTACATGTTCCTGTCGGGTGCGATACCGGCGACGCTATTTCTATTGCTGCTGTTCTTTGTGCCTGAGACGCCGCGGTTCCTGATGATGCGTGGCCATGAGGATCGCGCGCGAGGAGTGCTGGCGAAGCTGATATCAAAGGAAGAGGGCGAGCGGGAGATTGCCGATATTCGGGCGTCGCTGCAGCAGCATACTTCGGGCAAGCTGTTGAGTTTTGGCGGGCTGCTCATATTTAGCGGGCTGATGCTGTCGATCTTCCAGCAGTTTGTCGGCATCAACGTGGTGCTGTATTACGCGACGGATATTTTCAAGGGAATGGGGATGAGCACGAACGCAGCGCTGTTCCAGACGATCATTGTGGGCGCGGTGAATTTGACGTTCACGGTGATTGCGATAGTGACGGTGGACCGGTTTGGGCGGCGGCCGCTGCAGATTGTGGGCGCGCTGGTGATGGCGGCAAGCATGTTGTGGCTGGGCACGGAGCTGGCGCTGGGCGGCAAGGGCCTGGCGGCGCTGATCAGCATGCTGGTGTACACGGCGGGGTTTGCGGTTTCGTGGGGCCCGGTGACGTGGGTGCTGCTGAGCGAGATATTCCCGAACCAGATTCGCGGCAAGGCGATGGCGATTGCGGTGGCGGCGCAGTGGGTTGCAAATTACCTGGTGAGCTGGACGTTCCCGATCCTGAACAGCAATCCCTGGCTGGTGCGGCATTTCCATCATGGGTTTGCGTACTGGATTTACGGGGTGATGAGCATCCTGGCGGCGCTGTTTGTGTGGCGGACGGTACCGGAGACGAAGGGCCGGACGCTGGAACAGATGGAGGCGCTGTGGCAGTCGCTGACAAAGAAGGTTGGCGTGGCCTAGAAGCCATTGGCAGTGGAGAGGCGCGGTTTCCCGGATGGGGAACCGCGTTTTCCTTTGGACGCCCGGATTTGAGGATCGGCGATGGTTGGGCGGGGTGAGCCGGGGGGGTAATGCCATAGGATCAGGAGAGCAGCGGGAGGAGGATCCTGGTGAGCACGAACAGGCTTGAGGCATTCAGCGATGGTGTGGTGGCGATCATTATCACGATCACGGTGCTGGATTTGAGGGTTCCGCATGGCGCGGGGTGGGCGGCGCTGGCGTCGGTAGCGCCGGTGTTCCTGACCTACGTATTGAGCTTTGTGTATGTGGCGATTTACTGGAATAACCACCACCACATGCTGCATACGCTGGAGCGTGTGACGGGCGTGATTCTTTGGGCGAATCTACATCTGCTCTTCTGGTTGTCGCTGTTTCCGTTTGTGACGGGTTGGCTTGGGGAGAACCACTTTGCGGCGGTTCCGGCGGCGGTGTATGGGGGCGTGCTGCTGGCCGCGGCGATTGCTTACTGGATACTGCAGCGGGCGATTATTGCTTCGCAAGGGGCTGATTCGAAGCTGCGGGCGGCGATTGGCGGAGACTGGAAGGGCAAAGTTTCGCCGGTGCTTTATGCGGTAGGGATTGTGTTTGCCATTTTCTGGCATTGGGTTTCGCTGGGAATTTATGTGGTGGTGGCGCTGCTTTGGCTGGTGCCGGACCGGCGGATTGAGCGGGCTTTGTAGGGGTCGAGGTATTCGCAGGGGAAGCGGATGGAGATTTTCTGTCCATTTCCAAGCGGAGCCTGGATGGGCACGGGATCTTTGGAGGAAAAGAGACTGCAAGTCCCTCGTTTGGGTTCGCTCCGGTGAAGCGGAGCGAACCTGGATTGGAGGGCAACATTTTTGGGGATGGGCCGGTCAGTTGGCGGTTTGGAGGGTGTCGGAGGATTCGGTTTCGGATGTTTTGTGGCGGGAACGGCGGTTTTTGTAGGAGGCCTGGATGAAGGCGTGGAAGAGGGGGTGGGGCTCGAGGGGTTTGGACTTGAATTCGGGATGGAACTGGCAGCCGAGGAAGAAGGGGTGGCCGGAGATTTCGACGATTTCGACGTAGGTGGAGTCGGGGGTGGTGCCGGTGATGCGGAGTCCGGCGCCGGTGAGGATGGCCTCGTACTCGCGGTTGAATTCGTAACGGTGGCGGTGGCGTTCGCTGATTTCCCTTGTGCCGTAGGCCTTGAAGGCGAGTGAGTCTTGCTGGAGGACGCAGGGCCATGCGCCGAGGCGCATGGTGCCGCCCATTTCTTCGACGCCAGTGAGCTCGCGGAGCTTGTAGATGATGCGGTGGGGCGTGGCGGGGTCGAACTCGGAGGAGTTGGCGCCCTGGAGGCCGCAGACGTTGCGAGCGAATTCGATGCAGGCGGTCTGCATGCCGAGGCAGATGCCGAAGTAGGGGATGTTGTTTTCGCGGGCGTAGCGGATGGCGTTGAGCATGCCTTCGACGCCGCGCTTGCCAAAGCCGCCGGGGACGAGGATGCCGTCGAAGCCTTCGAGCTGGGACTGGTAGCCGGGAGCTTCAAGGCCTTCGGCTTCTATCCAGGTGACGCGGAGCTTGAGCTGCTCGGCGAGGGCGCCGTGGGTGAGAGCTTCCTTGAGGGACTTGTAGCTGTCTTCGTACTCGACGTATTTGCCGATGATGGCGATGGAGACTTCGTCCTGCGGGTTGTAGCAGCGTTGGACGAGTTGGGCCCAGCGGGTGAGGTCGGGCTCGCGGGTGTCGTCGAGGTGGAGGTATTTGAGGACGAGGCGGGCGACGCCTTCTTCGGCGAAGACGAGGGGGACTTCGTAGATGGAATCGACGTCCTTGGCGGTGATGACGGCCTTTTCCTCGATGTTGCAGAAGAGGGCGATCTTGCTTTTGATGTCGTGGGAGAGATAGCGGTCAGTGCGGCAGAGGAGGATGTCGGGCTGGATGCCGATGGAGAGCATTTCCTTGACGGAGTGCTGTGTGGGCTTGGTTTTGAGCTCCTGGGCGGCGCTGATCCAAGGGACGAGTGTGACGTGGACGAAGAGGGTGTTTTCGCGTCCGAGTTCCTGTCGCATCTGGCGGATGGCTTCGAGGAAGGGGAGGGATTCGATATCGCCGACGGTGCCGCCGATTTCGACGATGGTGATATCACCGTCGGCGGCGACCTTGCGCATGGCGTTTTTGATTTCGTTGGTGACGTGAGGGATGACCTGGACGGTTTTGCCGAGGTAGTCGCCGCGGCGCTCCTTGGAGATGATTTGCTCGTAGATGCGGCCGGTGGTGAGGTTGTTGTCGCGGGTGAGGCGTGCGTGGGTGAAGCGTTCGTAGTGGCCGAGGTCGAGGTCGGTTTCGGCGCCGTCGTCTGTGACGAAGACTTCGCCGTGCTGGAAGGGTGACATGGTGCCGGGATCGACGTTGAGGTAGGGGTCAAACTTCATGAGGTTGACCTTGAGCCCACGGTTTTCGAGGAGGCAGCCGATGGAAGCAGCAGCGAGACCCTTTCCGAGGCTGGACACAACACCGCCGGTCACAAAGATGTACTTTGCGGACATTATTGCTTCACCTTGATGTGTGGGATGGGTTGGAGGTACCAGTCAGGCACGATCAAGTATCGCAGGAACGGTGGCGGAAAGAAAGAGTTGCGTTTCGAGCCCTTTGTGGAAAGGGCCGAAGCGCAATGGGATGGTACTGATGATGAGGGTTTTAGAGGGGGTGGTAGGAGTTGGCGCCCCAGGGGAAGGAGAGAGACGGCGAGCATGTGGAGCCGTGGTAGCTGATGGTGGTGGTTCCGCTGGTGTGACCGGAGACGGCGGGCAGGTCAGCAACGATGAGGCCGCCGGCGGCGTTGGTGGTGGTGGTGAGCGGGCGATCCTTGCCGAAGGTGACGATGTGGAGCTCGATCTGGGTGTTTTTTGGGAAGCCTGCGCCTTCGAGCAGGACGAGGCTGGCGTTTTTTGTTCCGAGGATGGCTTCCAGTGTGCAGCCGTTGCTGGTGGACTCGATGGGGAAGGGGATGATGGTGGTTTCGGCGCGTTTTTTGTGGTCGGCGGAGATGATGGCGACGCGGAGGGGCTCACCGCGTGCGGCGACGGTTTTGACGTGGACGGGATCGCCCGGCTGCATGGAGGTGAGGCAGTCACCCTGGCTGATGTCCGGGCAGATGAGCTGTCCGGAGGCGTCGACGGTGAGGCCTGTGGCGACCTGCTTCACGCCGGAGTCGAGGGGCCAGCGAAGGAGAGTGATGGAATTGCCGGGCTGGAAGCCCTTGGCGTGCAGGGTGAAGGTTATCTGAGTGCCTTCGGGGGTGGACTTGTGTCCCTTGTCGACGAGCATGAGGGATGCGCCGGGTGTGGACAGGGCTGGTCCCCAGTTGGCCTGGTTGCGGGCGAGCGTATTGACGGCGGCGATGATGCGTTTGGTTTCGAGAGCCTTTTCCTGGGCGGGTGTGAGAGCCTTTGGTTCGGGCGGGAGGGATTCCAGGCGAAGGGGCGGCGGAGAAGCCTTGGTGGTGGCTGGCGGGGTTTTGGCAGGCTGTTGGGTGGTGGTGCTCTGTGCGGGCGAGGGGGTGGTTTGCTGGGCAGAGAGCGCAGGCGCGGCGGCGAGGAGTCCGCAGAGCAATAAGACAGATGGGAAACGCATGCAAAGAGGATAACGAAATCCGGACAACTTGCGCTCCTTGTATGTGGGTATTGAGTATGAGACGAAAAGGGGGCGATTTGGGTGTTTGGAATCGGCGGGAGGCCGCCCCTGATGGGCCACTAGAGGGCTGGGGCGTGGAGGCGGCGCTGGGCGCGGTATTCGAGCCAGATGAGGGCGATGAGGAAGAGGTCAAAGAGTGTGAGGAGGATGAGCCCGAAGCCTCCGGTAAGGGAGAAGCGGTAGAGCTGGTAGGCGATGAAGGCGGTGAAGACGAAGATGGCGACGGGATAGGCCCAGAGGCGGTTGCGGAGCAGGGCGGCGACGAGGGCGATCTTGATGATGCCGTGGGCGAGCAGGTAGAGGGCCATGAAGTGTTCGCTGGAAAGGGAAAAGCGGGCGGCGGCGTGGCGTAACGCGTTGGCGACGAGGTCGTGGGGGTCTTCGGCGATTTCGTCCTGGGTGAGGAAGTGGACGGTGGAGGCGATGAAGCCGGGGCTGACGAGCCAGAGGGCGACGGCTCCGAGGATTTCTAAGAGGGCATCGATGCCTTTGAGGAGGACGCTGAGACGGAAGAGGAGTTCGCGGAGGCGGGCACGGTCCTGGAGGAGGGTGGTGAGGTTCATGGGGATGTGTGGTTGGATGCGGGGACTCGGCATCCGGGCAACCGCGGGCGTGGCGCGCGGTTGACGGGGATATTGAGGGCGCAGGGCGAAGGATGGGGTAGGCGGTTTAGTGCACCGGAAGGCGAGATGGTTCCATCTAATGGTGCATGTCGATGGAAACCGTGACGAGAGTGATGGAGTGCGAGATTGAGCCCGAGCGCATTTATGCAAAACTGGTGGACCCTGTACTGATTCCGCAATGGGCGCCGGTGTTTGCAGAGAGCGTGGAAGCGGTCGGAGGTTCGACCTACCGGGTGAGCAAGGGCAGCGATACCTTCTCGCTGGAATTGGTGACGCATGGGGGCGATTTCGCTGTGGAGTATCTGCGGGAGCTGCCCGGAGGCAAGCGGGGTGGCGCGTATGTTCGTGCGATGCCGCGAGGGCAGGGCGGCTGTGTCATTTCCATGCGCGTGCCGGTCGGCCCGAATGCGACACCGGAACAAGTGGAGGCTGTGCTGGAGCAGGAACTACAAGCGCTGATCAGGCTGGCCTGACGGTTCAAGACGTTGCGGTCAGGAGAAAGCCCGCTCTGGGGAGCGGGCTTTGGTGTTGAATGTAGTTTCCTGCCGCGGGTTTCTCCGCTGCGATGGCTCGGCTGGTGGCGAGCCATCTTGGTCGGAATGACGAGATTGGGCAGGATCGGTTCTTCTCACATTCGGTCGAGGGCGTCGAAGGCTTCCTCTTCGAGGCCGTGGCGGAGGAGCAGGTTGGGCAGGCCCTGGGAGAAGGCGCTGCGTGGCATGACGGTGTCGCAGCCGGCTTCGAGGGCCTTAACCTTGAGGTCCCCCTGGATGTGGGAGAGGAAACCGACGACAGAGGTGCCTCGCTTGAGCTTCGCCTTGATTTTTGGGAT
>CAZWSD010000173.1:0-7113 GCA_964636535.1 uncultured Acidobacterium sp.
GAGCAACGCATTCGTAATGCGTGGGTCGGGAGTTCGACTCTCTCCGCCGGCACCACTTCAATCAACAACTTACAACTTTATTTCACCAGTCTGAGCTGCGGTTGTGCCAGATTTGTGCCAGGACTATGTTCAGTCGGCACACTTGGAGCTATACGCTCCGCATGTTCGCGCAACCGGCTCGCGCCTAGATGGGCATAGCGCCGAACCATTTCGGCGCTGGCCCATCCACCCAGCTCCTGTAGCACGTTAAGCGGTGTTCCCGCCTGCGCGTGCCATGAGGCCCAGGTATGACGCAGGTCGTGCCAGCGGAAGTTTTTAAGTCCCGCTTTCATGACCGCTGCTCGCCAAGCCTTGGTGTTCACCTGCCGGATGGGTTTCCCCCGGTAGCTGAACACGTAGCGCTCATGCTGACCCAAGCAAACCTGTAGCACGTTCAACGCTTGGGAATTGAGCGGTACACCGATCGCTCGTCGGGCTTTCGCCTGGTCGGGATGAATCCACGCCAGCCCTTGCCTCAAGTCCACCTGCGACCACTCAAGACCCGAGACGTTGCGCTGCCTCAATCCCGTGGCAAGAGCAAAACGCGCCATGGCGGCCTGATGCGGGGGTAGTAGTGAAAGCAGCCGTTCCGCCTGTTCCGCGGTGATCCAGCGGATCCGGGCATTGCGCACCGGATAAAGCCGAATCTTCGGAATGCGGTCCAGCCACTCCCACTCGTCCCGTGCCTTGCGCAAAATCGCCCGAATCAATGCCAAGTGGCGATTTGCGGTCGGCGGACTTGCCTCGTGCGCTTTGGCCTCGCCAATCTCAGCGAGAAGCTCCCGGTTTATTTCATCCAGGCGCTTTCCGCCAAGGTAAGGATCAAGCCAACGCAGGATCGCCCGATCCTGATCGTGTGTGGCTTTGTGGGTGGTTTCCTTCAGCCATTGAACCGCCGCTTCGTTCCAAGTGCGATGTGGCCGTTCGCCGATCTGTTCAACGCGCCAGAACTCGGCCTTGAGCCGATCGTGGTACTCCTGCGCCGCTTGCCGGTTGGCAGCCCCAGTAGGGCGGCGTATTCGTTGTCCGCTTGGCGTGGTGAACCGTACCCACCATGTATCGCCGCGTCTGTAGAGTGACATGACTGTACCTCCTTAGGTGTGCAGTCACTCCGCGGCGCTTGCCCATGAACAGGGTAGAGCGAACGGAGATACTGAGCAAGTTCACACTTTATGAATACCCAACATTTGCCGGGTTTGCCGCCAGGAATAACGCCCCGTTTTGCCTTAGTCCGTAGAGTCGCTGCTGACATGTGCAGGAAGAGCGCGGCTTCTTGCAGATCCAGAGTTTCAAGATTCTGTGGGATTACAGGGTTTGTTTCGTGCATGTGCATCATCGTTCGAACCCCAATGCAGCGGCGGGGTCGAGGGTCAGCACCGTGTAATCGTTCGCCAAATCTTTCGACTCTGCTCGGCTGAGGTGGCGTGCCGCTTCTGCTCGTTCGATCGAGTAGGTATCGTTGCCTAGAGCCTCGTTGGTTGCGTAAACGTGAACTGTTTCACGGTGGCGAGAGAGTGCTACGTAAGCCCACTCACGCTGTTCCTCGCCTGTGATTACCACGTGGGCACGATCTACGGTCATGCCTTGTGCTTTATGGGCAGTGACGGCGTATGCGTGGTCCACAGCCCAAGCACTGGCTATTACTTCTGGGTTTGCAATAGCAGCGGCGTAAAGTTCTATGCGTGGTCCGGAATCGAGCCGGATGTTTATCTGATTTGAAGAGACGCGTTCCACCGTTCCAGATGCGCCATTGTGGGCCAGTTCACGATCGCGTGGTTCAAGCTGATCATAAAATTGTTGCTTCGCGCCAAGTCCGAGCACTACGCGGTCGTGCTCGGCGAAGTTCCGGTAGCCATTGCGAGTATTTACGGTCGTCTCAACCTCTCCGAGAATGCCCTCTGCCCGCAGCTCTGCGCGTACCGACTCGTTCAGTTCGTGGACAGCCTGGCGATCCTTGGCAAGTAGGAGGGCGCTTTTCCCAGCATCCATGTCTTGAAGATAGGCCAATACCGCGGTTTGTTTTACAGCCTCACGATCTTTGTTGAGATACAGCCGTCCATGTTTCTGAAGGATTTCGAGGCCATCCGCTGCGCGCCCCTCGCGAAAGGCGAGAGCAATGTCTCGGTCCGCTTGCAATTGCTGGCGCAGATTGTCCACGAGTTCGGCATATCCGATGCGTTCTTGAATTCCGCGATATGCAGCACCAGCTTCGATGGCTTGTAGTTGCCGGCTGTCTCCGACGAGGAT
Source organism: uncultured Acidobacterium sp. (assembly GCA_964636535.1). GTDB lineage: Bacteria > Acidobacteriota > Terriglobia > Terriglobales > Acidobacteriaceae > Acidobacterium. The sequence continues at coordinate 2,287 of CAZWSD010000173.1, forward strand.
CACTTTGGTGCCTGATACCTCTGCCCACCGGGTTATTGTTTCAAGTGGGCGTGTTCCAATCATGCCGGCCTCGTCCACCACCAGGACCGTGCGGGCGTCGATATGCTCTTGACCCGCGTCGAGGTCGTGCAGCAGCTGCGCCACGTTCCGGCTCGGAATACCGGAAGCCCCTTCGAGACCGCGAGTCGCCCGCTGTGAGAGCGCCGTACCAATGACACGGTAGTTCTCGGCGTCATAAGCTTCACTCACTGTCGCCAGAAGCGTGGACTTCCCTGTGCCTGCTGCGCCCTGAATTGCGGTAACACGGCCGCCGTCAATCGTGTGGTTAAACGCACGGCGCTGTTCTTCAGATAAACTGGCATTCTGCATGGCGACTCTACGCACGGCCGCAGAGAGGCGAAACTCTTTGTGATCTGCCGCGAGGCGCTCGCATCGTTCGATTAAACGCCGTTCCAGATCAAGCATTTCTTGAGTCGTATAGCGGACGCCGGCACGGTGCCATTCGGATTTGATTTCGGGGGAGTGCAGAATTACCGCTTGTTCCAGAAGAGCATGATCTAAACGTTGTTCCAGTGCCGTCGCATCGTCCAGGCCGTACGATCTGGCCGCCATCTCCACCAGCGCTTGTTCGCGGGAGACCGTGGCACGTGTCTCGGTTAACGATGAGAGCAAACCGACTTCCGGCGCGTTCTCAAGTTTCTGAGTCACGCCAAGGGTCGCCTGCTGGCGAACGGCCGCGGCATCGTATTCGTACTCGCGCGCTTCGCTAGCCCATTGTAAGAACAGTTCAGAGCGAGGCTTGGCTTCCTTGCTGTCCCGCGTAGCTAGAGTGACCGTTTCCATGCCCGCAGCGGTATGGACACCGTGTTTTGATGCTTCCATCTCGATCTGTGCCCGGCGTTTGCTCCACTCCTCAATCAACGGTTCTGGAGTGCCCAAAAGCCTGAAGCTTTTCCCGTCGCGTTCCACGGCGAAACGCAACGCGTGCAATTGATAGGCCAACTCTGAGCGATATATTGCACCGCCGGCATGTACATGAGCGGCCGAAAAATCCAGAGATCGGCCTGCTGGTGTCACGTTAAGCAAGACTGCATGGGTGTGCAATTGCGGATCACCAGCGCGGCTGGAGCTGTGCTCATACGTGCCGAAGAGCGCTCCGCCATGCTTCGCGATAGATTCACGGTCCACGGTGAAACGATCTGTCCTTACGCGAACTGAAATCGCATCACGCTCCAGATACTCGAGCGCACGCGCGACGGCATTTTGCTGAGCTTTCTCAATCCTGTCCCGCAATTCATGGTCAGCTACCGCCCATGCAGCGCTAACGCTTTTGGGCGCGGAAAAGGTCAAATCCCAACCCGGTTTGTGGGTATTTCCTTGTGTGCCAGAGAGCGCATCCCTGGTGCGGGGATGCGCTCCTTGCATAGCACGGAGCAGTTCGCCGTCTGCAATGGTCGTTCCAGCTAGCCCGAGCATAGTCGCACCAGAGCCTTGCCACACACCGGACGGTTCATAGAGCCCGGCCCCGCCTTGGTAATAGCCGTCCGGCTGCGTGGACAAACCTTCGTAATACGCCGCGAGTGCACTCGTGGATTGCATGGGAATGCTACGTAACGAAAGCATCAGACGAACTCCGGCCCATTAGCGGCCGCGGGTGCCGCGACGCTAGGTGCAGGCGTTACCAATGGAGCTGGCGGAACTGGCGGATTTTGCTTCGGAATGAACGAGGGGATGTGCTCCAGCAGCTCGCGAGGTTCAAATTTGACCTTGGCTACTGCACTTACGCCGCTCAGCACCACGTAAGCCGAGAGGTTTGGAAGCGCGGCAATCTCGGAGGGAAGCACGACACGGCGGACGGTTCGATGAGTGCTCTCCCCTGTGTGGCTGTTAGTGAGTTCCCCCGCCGCACGTCCGCTGTTGGTGTTGGTAATTTCGACCTCACCATCACCGATACGTTTCGAGAGATATTCGCCCGTGTCCGGATCCTCTGTGTTGAATACGACCGCTGACTTAAGGGAACCCAAAATGGTTGTCGCTCGGTCATTCCCATAGAGTTCACGCAATTGCGAGACACTCTGGATACCGATCACGGTGCGCAAACCCGCTTTACGGCCTTTGGTGATCGAATCCTCAAGGCTTTGGATTTTGCCCACACTCTTGGCTTCATCCACGATGTTCCAGATACGGCGCGGCTCAACGCGCTCTTTCCAAAATTGCCAAGTAGGCGATTTCCGTTTAACGGCGGGTAGAGAGGTTGTGGCGGATGAGGCCAAATCTAACCATGTACCGATCAGTGGTTTGAGTGCGTCTAGTTGACTGTCCAGATAGGTGATCCAAAGCCAGCTGGCTTTGCTGTCCCGGACCCACTCGGTAATGGAGAAGCTTCCAGCGCCCGCCTGAGGATCGAGATACTCATGGGCGGACAGGTACATTGAGAGGACGCCCAGCACGTTGGCGGCTAGTCTTTCATTACCAGGCATGAACACCGCGCTGACGGCCTTCCCGACCAACAGTGCTCTCAAATCCGCTTGTCCCTCAGGCCGGAAATACCTTAGGAGATCGGCGTTAGTCGCATGACGTATCTGGAACAGCCGCTCCAACACCGCCGTCAGCATCTGCTGGGCGTACATGCTCCACTGCTGACTTTCGGCCCCCTTGGCATCCGGAATGGCGGATTTTGCAAGACGCGGAGCGTCATAAATCGCACGCATCTCGGCGAGCAATGTCCAGTTTCGGGTGCGTGCGTCGAAAGGATTGAGCAGCAGGACATTGTTGCTCGCCATGTAGTGAGCCATAAGCGCGCCGTTTTGGGCGACGATTACAGCTTTGTCCCGACGCTGAGCAGCAACATCCAGCACCGCAAGAATTGCGGTGGTCTTGCCGGAGCCCGTTGCTCCCGGGAGCAGCAGGCTCTCGGGTTCTTGCCATTCTGGCCAACGAACACTGCCCAGCAGGATGAGTCCCGCGCCGTAAAACCTTTTAGCGGCGGCCGATACTTCCTTAGCGCTTGCCAGATAGCGCCCTCTGAGGTGGCGCATTGGCTCTGGCCCGAAATTCAGTGACAGGACAAATGACCAAAGCGCGAGCCCTAACACGAGCCCTGCAGTCGGCGCCCAGATAAACACCCGAAGAAGTTGCTGGTAGGCATCCAGATTCTTTGCTTTCCAGGCGGCGATGAAATCGATTGCCGACACTGCGTACCCCGGACCACGAACAATCCAATTCGCAGTCACGGAAGTGCTCGCGAACGCTTGGGCCTTGAGCAGTGGCCAGACATACGTAAGAAGGTCCTGCGGATGTTGAGCGAGCCAATCGCCAACAAGATACGTTCCGAGCACAAAAGCCGCGACGAAGACAAAAAGGCTGAGCTTGGTCTGACCGTTCATGTGGAATTCTCCTTGAATAGTTGAGAGATGTGGTGGACTGTGCGTTGCAAGTTCTCGGTGGTTGCCTCACGGGAGGTGGTCACTGCGCGCAGAATGTCGCGTTTGGCCTCATCGAGTGCGTCCAGGAGTTGCCGTGTGCGTTGATGGCCAGATATCAGAGCCCTGGCCGCGCCAGTAATATCAGTGCCCAACTCCTGTGCGAGTGCTGACAGCACCTCGTAGTGCTGTTGCGCGAGGCGGATGGTGATGCGTTTCATTTAGGGTCCTCCCGGTTGTCGCTGTTCGTACTGTGACCCTCACAGAAAGCACGCAATGCCGTCTCAATTTGATCGTCTCTTAAGTTGAGCATGCCCAGCCGTTTCACTGTTGTGTAGAGAGCTTTCTGTTTTTGATACCGGGAACGGCGTTGTTCTATACGGATTGCCACGGCTAATGCCCGTTGGTGAGCTACGAGCTTTTCTAGTTTGCTGATTGACATGTTGGCTTCCTCGTTTGTGGATGAACAGCAATACATCGGGACATGAGCTTACCTCTGGCCTAAATTGTTGAGTGCCAGCTATTTGTCGAAATAGTGAGTTTTCTCAGCATTAGCCCCGAAACGGATCTATCGATTGCAGTTCCGATTGCTGATACGGCTAATCAGGCCGCTAGCAGGGGTAAACGGGGTGCTTGTGTACTTTTGCTGGGTAACGCGGCTTACACGTTTGCCCGGTTGAAATAAGCGACAAGCAGGTCCAGTTGTTGTCTGACGTTTCAGGCGGCAAAGTGGCTGAGCAAGAAAGGAATTGACCGAAACTTGTCTGCTTGCGAGTCCGACATCGAGATGCCGCGATGTTAGTGGCAGAGCACCCAATTCTCGCTTCATGTGTCAGACAAGCAGGTGTGCGTAAGGTGTGAACGTACTTATTCCATTTCATGTGCTTGGCCGTGGCTGCCTAGTCACTGTGGATAAACCGTGGGGAGGTGCTAAAAAAGGCCAAACGGAGCCAAGTCTTGAAAATATATATTGGCTGGCTGGATATGCCTTGGGTGTGAGTAGAGACAGAACAGGGGAAAACCGGATGTGGATATTGGCGGCTACCGTTGAACCGACAAAATTGAGCGGTCGGGGGGGGTAGATCAGCCCCTTTACATGAGGCTTATGGCTTTGGCGCAACTAGCCTGGAGCGGTCAACCGGTAAGAGAATCTAGGAGCCCAAGCCTGTCCGTGAATCCGTACCTTAGCGTGAGGTACTTGTCGCTGTTTTAGGATGCGGCCAAGCCTGAACGGTGCAGGCTATTACCGCTTCATCTGTCCCCGGAAAGTAAAAAATTTTCGGTAATCCCGTGTCACTTACGAATGAGAATGTCCTGAATCTAATCCGGTTCGTAGGCCACATCCTAGCGCCAATGCCACTGACTTAAGCATCTAACAGATGTCCATAGTGACGTATCTGTTGGC
>CAZWSD010000174.1:0-7020 GCA_964636535.1 uncultured Acidobacterium sp.
ATCCGCAAAATCGTCCACGCCAGCCGAGGCACCCACTACTGCCCCCATTGCCAGCGCTGATCTGTCCCAAATTCCAGCCTCACCCTGTCTTCCACCCGACTCGCAGTGCCAACCCGCATCCCCCCTGCGCCGTACCCATATACGATAAGTACCAACGCATGCACGCCGCCCTCATCTGGATCATCGCCGCCCTCACCATCGCGCTCATGCTGCTCCGGCCGCACGGCATTCCTGAGTTCGCATGGACCTGCGCCGGCGCCTTCCTCCTCATCGTCACCGGACTCATCTCCCTGCCGCTCGCCGGTCACGCTATCGCTCGAGGCCTCAACGTCTACCTCTTTCTCTCCGGCATGATGCTGCTCGCCGTCATGGGCAAGCGCTACGGAGTCTTTGACTGGATCGCCGCCCGCGCCGTTCGAGGAGCCAACGGCTCACCCCGACGCCTCTTCACCCTCGTCTTCATCGTCGGCGTCACGGTCACCGCCTTTCTCTCCAATGACGCCACCGCGGTCGTCCTCACACCCGCCGTTCTCGCCGCCGTCCGTCGCGCCCGCGCCAACCCTCTCCCCTATCTCTTCGTCTGCGCTTTCACCGCCAACGCCGCCGGCTTCCTCCTGCCCATCTCCAATCCGGCCAACATCGTCGTCTTCAACCACGTCATGCCCCCGCTCACCAAATGGCTCGCCATGTTCCTCTTGCCGGCTTGCGTCGCCATTTCGGTTACATATCTCCTCATGCGCGGCCTCTTCCATCGCGACCTCGCCGGCCAGTGCAACGGCCACGTTGCTCATCCGCCCCTCTCGCGCACCGGCCGCCTCGTCCTCGCCGGAATGGCTGTCTCCGCCGCCATCCTCCTCATCGCTTCCGGCCTGCACTGGAGCCTCGGACTTCCTACCTGTCTCACCGCCTCCATCATTGCCGCCTTCGCGCTCCTCCACCGCAAAGAAAATCCCAGGCTCCTGCTGCGCGAAATCTCCTGGAGCGTCATTCCCCTGGTCGCCGCCCTCTTCATCATCGTTGCCGCAACCGAGCAGGCCGGCGCGCTCACCATCCTGCGGCACGCGCTCGCCGCCGCATCCCAATGGCCGCCCGCCGCCGGCGCACTCGCCCTCGGCGCCGTCACTGGCTTTGGCGCAAATATCGTGAACAATCTCCCCCTCGGCCTCATCGCCGCCACCACCCTGCGCTCAATTCCCGTTCACACACTCATGCAAAAGGCCGTGCTCATCGGCATCGACCTCGGCCCCAATCTCTCCGTCAACGGCTCGCTGGCCACCATCCTCTGGCTCATGGCCCTGCGCAGAGAGGGCCTTGAAATCAGCGGATGGCGTTTCCTCAAGGCCGGACTCATCCTCATGCCGCCAACCCTCCTGGTCGCCCTGCTCGCCGCCCTCCTCACCCGCTGAGGAACCACTCACCCCACTCGACCCGCCCCTTCGTGCACAATGCCTCCCTCACTCCGAATCCAACCCGGTAGTTCTTACCCCATCTGCCGCCAACCCGTCCGCCTCATAATTTCTCCCAAATTCACGCTCAAAATACTGCCGCGCGCGCCTTACTTCCCATCTAAGAGACAATGCCAGGCAGTATCGCCGCAGATGACCTCCCGCCTCATCGCGAGACAAATCTCTTCGGCAAATCGTCAGGGCTAATCAAAGGCTGTACCCCTTCGATTCCAGCGACTCCAGCAGGAAAGGACGAAATATGCAGCGAGTCAAACTCTTCAGCATCACTTTCATCGCAGGACTCTTGCTCCTGGCCGCTCCGCAGTCCAAAGCGGCGCAGGTCTCCATCTCCGTCAACATTGGCCCAGCGCCGGTTTGCCCTTATGGATACTTCCCCTACCGGCCTTACAACTGTGCCCCCTATGGCTACTACGGGCCGGCATGGTTCCCCAGCGGCATCTTCATCGGAGCCGGCCCCTGGTTCCGCGGCCCGCATGACTTCCACGGCTATGTCAACCGCTACTACGATCCCCGCTATGGCTACCGCGGCCGCCTGCCACGCAGGGGAGTGCGGGACCGCTGGCATCCCGACCCGCGCTTCCACGGCAACTATGAATACGACGGCCGCGGAGATCGCTGGCGCGGTCGAGACAATGTTCAGCATGGCAATCCGCGCAATCGCGGCAACGATCGCAATCAGCGCAAGAACCACGGCCATCCCAATGATCACGGCCGTCCTCACGATCACTGAGCCCTCATAAACTCTCAACTCCTCTCATCGATGCAAAAGGCCCCTGCGCCGGAGGGGCCTTTTCTTCTGCCAGCCAGTCCCACGAACCTACGCCGTCGCTTCGGCCACTTGTGACCACCATCACAGAGACAGGATTCCATTCTTGGCAAGATTAACTTGCCGGGATTCTGTCCCGGGATCGGCTTGCAGGAAACCCTCACGAAGCGTCTCCTTCTCTGCTTCCTGAGCGAATGCGTGAGCCGCTTCGCGGCTCCGTGCAACATGGGCCCCGATTTCTGCAAGCCGTAATGGGAGGAATCATGAGATTCCATCGGACATCTCTCCTGACCCTCGCCCTCATCGCTCTCATCGCTCTCGTGGCGGGTCCTCTGTATGCAAACGCTCAAACCAAAGACTCCGCGGAAATCTCCCGCTTGCTCAATGACGCGCAATCCTACTCGGTGCAGGCCCATATGGACGCTACCGAACTGGAGTCCTACACCCACTCAAATCTCAGTTGGCACACCCATGCGCAGGTACTCAACAGCATCCGCGACCACATCAACAACATGGGAAAACTGCTTCAGCAAATGCAGGACATTAAGAGCGAAGGCTCGCCCTGGCAGCAGGACGCCATCGACCGCATCGACCCGGTCCTTCGCCAAATGGCCGACCACCTCACCACCACCATTGAATACGGCAATGAGCACCCCAATCAGGTTCATATGATGAAGTTCCAGAACTACGTGCGCGCCTGCGCTGAGTTCGCCAGCCAGACTCACACCCTCATCTCTGACCTCGTTGCCTATGACCAGGCGCAGGCTAAAGCGCAATTGCTCGAGCAGAAACTCGAGCTGCCGCCTTCAGACTCCCCCGAGACTGATTAGCCTCGCCGCCCAAGGCCCTCTGCTTGGAGCATAAGTCGGCTCACCTTCCAAAACAGCGCGACAAGTCCCCTGCCGCGTTCGAGCCGCTGCTCCCGATGGGCGAAGCGCCAACTTCGCCCATCTCGTAGCGGGATCCATCACCCCGGTGGATCCCGCTGCTGTTTGCAGCCCAGCCCTCTTCAACATTCCGATCCCGCATTCCGCCCCAAAACAAAACGGCCTCCCCAACTGGTAAGGCCGTTATACACAATCCCTGTACCTGCCTCCCGTCAGCCCGCCTGCATAAAATCCAGCGCCCGCACCAGGTAGCTCTTCAGATCCTTGCGCGGCACCACCGCATCCAGAAACCCATGCTCCTTCAAAAACTCCGGCCGCTGAAAACCCTCCGGCAGCTTCTGCCGAATCGTTTGCTCTATCACCCGCGGACCCGCAAAGCCAATCAGCGCGCCAGGTTCCGCAATATTCAAATCCCCCAGCATCGCAAAGCTCGCCGTCACACCGCCCGCCGTCGGGTCCGTCATCACGGAAATATACGGAACCCGAGCCTCATCCAGCCTCGCCAGCGCCGCCGAGATCTTCGCCATCTGCATCAGGCTCACAATCCCCTCCATCATCCGCGCCCCGCCAGAGGCGGAAACCACAATCAGAGCCTGCTTCGTCTCACACGCTCTGTCCACCGCGCGGGCAATCGTCTCGCCCACCACCGCGCCCATGCTGCCGCCAATAAAGCTGAACTCCATCGCGCTCAACACCACGCGATGCCCTCCCATCATGCCCACCGCGCTCGCAATCGCGTCCTTCAGTCCCGTATCCTGCTGTGCCTTCTTCAGCCGCCCCGCATACGACTTCAAATCCACAAACTCCAGCGGATCGGTCGACCGCAGATTCCCGTCCACCGCTTCGTAGCCCGGCTCCAGCAGCGAATCAATCCGCGCCAGCGCCCCCATCTTGAAATGAAATCCGCACTTCGGGCACACCTGCAGGTTCGCGTCCAGCTCCGCCTTCCAAATGATCTGCCCGCAACCATCGCACTTGCTCCACAGCCCTTCGGTGCGCACGCGGCTCTCGCCCGCCCCCTCAATCGTGTTCTCTTCCCGACGAAACCAGGACATCCATCTTCCTTTCCGCTTGCGCCGCCTCGGCCAACGACCCGGCGCATCCCATCTTCCGGATCCGCAAACATTCAGCTTAGTATTCGATCCCCCGTTGCGCCAGCACGCCTTTCTCATACGCATGCTTAACCTGCCGCATCTCGGTCACCGTGTCTGCAATTTCCACCAGCGCGGGATGCGCATTCCGCCCCGTCAATATCACGTGCACCATCTCAGGACGCTGCCGCAGAGTCTCGACAACCTGCGCCGCGTCCAGCATCCCGTAGCTGATCGCGTAGTTGATCTCATCCAGCACCACCATGTCCCATTCGCCAGACAAAATCGCCGCTCGCGCCTCGTCCCACGCTTCCTCCACCATCCGAATATCTTCCGGGTCCGTCTCCGCCCCGCCAACCTTCACAAAGCCGCGACCCATCTGTTTCATCACCCACTGCCCGCCAAACGCCTCCACCGCGTCCAGCTCGCCGTAGTGCCACGAGCCCTTCAGGAACTGAAGCATCAGCACCCGCATCCCGTTGCCCACCGCCCGCAGCGCCGTGCCCATCGCCGCCGTCGTCTTGCCCTTGCCGGGCCCCGTGTTGATCAGAATCAACCCCTTGCGCGATTCCTGCATTCCCTGCTCTCGTCCTCGACCGATCTCGACCCACCACAACCAACTCAATGGCCGTGGTGATAAGGATGTCCAGCAAGGATTGTAAATGCCCGGTAGATCTGCTCGCTCGCCACCACCCGCGCCAGTTCATGCGGCAACGTCATCGGCCCCAGCGACACCAGCAGGTCGGCCCGCTTCCGCGCCCCCTCACTCCAACCATCCGCTGGACCAATCGCCACCACCACCCACTGCCGCCCCCCATCCCGCTGCTCACCAATCCACCCCGCCCACTCCTCTGATGACAATGCTCTGCCTCGACCATCCAGCAGCAACAGCACCGGAGCCGTCCGTCCCTTCAGCCGATCCAACCACTCGAGCAACCCCTCTTCGCTGCGCAGTATTTGCGTCTCCACATCGCAGTACCCCTGCGTCCTGCCCATATATAGGTCCGCCAGCGTGTCAAACGCATCCCGCCGTGAGCGATTTCCCACTGATGCCAACACCAACTTCACGCTCTCACCCTCAATACTCCAGCCTTCCCGCTCTCCATCTCTTTTACATGCCTCGCTTCCCGCATACCCCTGCGAGTTCACATCCTCATCCACGAGTCGTGGCTCAAATTCCATCCCGCGATGGAGCACCCCCGCCAACACACGCGCACAAAAAAGCCACCCCTTCGGGTGGTGACCAGTTTTTTCGACTCGCAAAACCTGTCCTATACACGCAACCGATCAAAATATCAGCGAAATCAAATCCCTTGCAAGTTTCGTAACATCTTCGCCTCTTTCATTTGTTCGTAGCGGGACATTCTCCTGAATTTCATATTTAGCCCGACACCGGCCCTACTGAGTTTTGTAAGCTCACTCCGACGCCCTCCGAATTCCCGGCTCCGACCCCTGCCGTTTCTCCGGCGCAACCATGCGACCTCTACCCCAGGCGCGCTCTTCCCGGCTACGGCAACTTCAAATCTTGCAGAAACTTGAACGCTCGCCGCCGATTTCACCGCCGCCGCACTGCCCCCGCTTCGAAACCCGCCCCCAACGCCCTTCCCAATTTGGCGACTCAATTGCATTCGGGGCCGTAAAGTCTTTCTGTGCCAAATGGACGCTGCCTCGTCATCGTAGACGATGGCCACCCACAGGCCAGGCTGAAAATTTAGCTGTGGGACCGCCTTCTAGCCTTCTACGTAGATCGCAGTCGCTTGGTTCCCGGGCAACAACAGTTTTCAACAGATACTCCCCGGAGGGGCAATGAGATTCAATCGAAACTGGTGGATCGCGGCAATCGTGATTACCATCGGAATGCTCGCATTCCAAAATCAGGCCTTGGCTCAAGCCAGCACGTCGAACGTGCACGGCATCGTAACCGATTCAACCGGCGCGGTTGTGCCGCGTGCCACGGTAGTTCTCACAAATACTGGCACAAACATCACCCAGCGGACCACCACCGACTCCAAGGGTTATTACATCTTCCCGCAGGTCACCACCGGGACCTACTCGGTAACCGTCACCGCAAAGGGCTTTCAGAACTACACAACCTCCGGCCTCTATCTCGAAGTCAACGCCAGCCGCGAAATTGACGCCGTCCTCAAAGTCGGCTCTTCCGCAACCACCGTTCAGGTGCAGGCCTCCCAGGTCGCGGTCGAAACCTCTGACACGCAGCTCAAGACCGAGATCAGCTCCGGCACCATCGAAGCCATGCCCCTCATCGGCCGCGACGTCGTCATGCTGCAAAAAATGGCTCCCGGCGTCGTCGAATCCTCTGACCGCTTCGGCACCTACGCGTCAGACGGTAACCAGACACCGCAAAACTCCTACATCTATGACGGTGTAGACATCAACGATGGCCCGCTGCAGCAGGCCGGCTTCACGCCCGACCCCGATTCGCTCTCCCAGTTTCAGGTCGTGCTCTCCACCCTCAATCCCGAATACGCCCGCAACTCCGGCGCCATCGACATTGAAGTCTCCAAGAGCGGCACCAACCAGTTCCACGGAGAAGGCTTCGAGCAGTACCGCAACAGCTTCCTCAACTCCGTGCCCTTCACCGAGGCGCCAGGCCAGCACTTTGCGCCCCCCTATCATCGCAACATCTTCGGCGGCAACCTCGGCGGACCCATCATCAAGAACAAGGCCTTCTTCTTCATCTCCTACCAGGGCGTCCGCCAGTCTACCTCGGCCAATAATTCGAGCTTCACCTTCAGCCCCCAGGAACTGGCAGGTAACTTCAGCGCCGGCAACCCCGTCGAGGGTGGAAC
>CAZWSD010000175.1:0-6953 GCA_964636535.1 uncultured Acidobacterium sp.
GTAGACGATGTTGGGGTCGAGCGGATCGGGCGCGACGTAGCCGAATTCTTCCGCGCCGACGGGGTGCCAGTTGCGGAAGTTGATTTCGCCGTCGTTGCCGCGCGTCTGGATGCAGACGGAGCCGCTCTCCTGCTGTCCGCCGCAAAGGCGATAGGGGAAGGAATTGTCGGCGGTGACGTGGTAGATCTGGGCGGTGGGTTGGTTGTACCAGGAGCTCCAGGTTTGGCCGCCGTTGACGGTGACGAGCGCGCCCTGGTCGCCGACGAGGCAGATGATGTTGGGATTGTTGGGATTGATCCAGATGTTCTGGTAGTCGTCGCCGCCGGGCGCGCCGCGGAGGGCGTTCCAGGTGTGGCCGCCGTCGGTGCTCTTCCAGGTGACGATGCTGGTCATATAGAAGATATTGGGATTCCTGGGGTCGATAGCGGGCATGGGCAGGTCGCCGCCGCCGATGCGCTCCCTGGGGCGGGGATCGTGGGTGACAATGCGCCAGGTGGCGCCGGCGTCGTCGGAGCGGTAGAGTTCGACATGGCCGGGGATGGCGACGGAGGCGAAGAGGCGGGTGGGACGGCTGGGTGCGATGGCGATGTAGGCCTGGATGATGTCATCGGGCAGGCCGCCGGAGAGTTTCTTCCATGTCGTGCCGCCGTTGGTGGATTTGTAGATGCCGGCGTCGGTGCCGTTGAACTGTCCGTTCTCCCACGGGCCGAGGCGCGAGTCCCAGAGCCCGGCGTAGACGATGTTGGGATTTTTGGGATCGATGCGGACATCATTGCCGCCGATGTTCGGGTTGAGGTAGAGGACCTTCTGCCAGGTTCTGCCGCCGTCGAGGGTGCGGAAGATGCCGCGCTGGGAGTTTGGGCCGTAGGGATGGCCGGCGACGGCGACGAAGACGCGGTTGGGGTTGTGCGGGTCAATGGCCATTTGCGAAATTTGCTCGCCGTGGCGCAGGCCGAGGTGGACCCAGGTTTTTCCGCCGTTGGTGGACTTGTAGATGCCGTCACCGATGGAGAGGTCGGGACGGAGCAGTCCTTCGCCGCTGCCGACGTAAATGATGTTGGGGTTGGAGGGCGAGACGACGAGTGCGCCGATGGAGCCGGTGGGCTCGTGGTCGAAGATGGGATGCCAGGTGCGTCCGTAGTCGTTGGTTTTCCAGACTCCGCCGTTGACTGCGCCGACGTAAAAGACGTTGGGCTCGGAGGGAACGCCGGAGACGGCGCGAGTGCGTCCGCCGCGGAATGGGCCGATGAGGCGCCAGTGCAGGTCGTGATCGAAGACCGAGGAGCTGATGGCGGGGGGCGCGTTTTGCGCGAGGGATGGAAGCGAAACAGCGCAAAAGACGAGGGCGAGAAAGGCGGGGAGTTTCCGAACCAATTTCCGCATAGGGGCAGCTCCGGAACAGAAAGAGTGCGAACTGCGAAGTTTATCAGGGAAGGGGTGTGAGGCGGATGGGGCGCCGCGCGGGAAAGAGCTGCGCAGCTTTTTGGGGGATTACCAATTTTGCACCTCAAAATTCCGCAAAACGAAGCAGATGCCGCCGGCTGGGCGGCATCTGCCGAGAAGTGCGTGCGTTTTGCGAGTGCTGGCGAAATTTTGCCTGGAGCCGTTATAGACGAGCCCAGTTAACGCTGGCGAGAATCAGGAAGGACATGCCGAGCAAAAACAGGTATAGCCGAAAGCCGACTAAGCTCACCGTCAAGAGAGTACTCTTTACATCGCCATCAAGAGATTTGGCGAGGATCTGTTCTTGTGTGATCTTGTACATTCGATACATAAAATAGCCAGCCATCACAAGCAACCAAGCCGTGACTAGAACCAGTCTCATAATTCCCGCAGACTGAGATTTGTTGCATTCTGGAATTGCTCTGATCTCTCCGCGTGGCTTTTATGGCAGGACGCTGGGAGTTAACCGAAGAACAGTGGTTGCTGGTTGAACCGGTGCTGCGGCCTGCTTCGGCAGGTGTGCGGCGGGGTCGTCCCTGGCACGACACGCGCGCCGTGCTGAATGGTGTGCTGTGGGTCTTGGGAACCGGAGCGCAGTGGCGTGAGCTGCCGGAGAAGTATCCGCCCTACCAGACCTGCCACCGCCGTTTCCAGCAGTGGATCCGCGACGGTAGGCTGGTGGAAGCGCTGAGGTTGCTGGCGCGATTGCTGCACGAGCAAGGCAAGCTCAACCTGGAGGAAGCGTTCGTGGATGCAACCTTCGCGAGCGCCAAAAAGGGGGCTTCGCTATCGGCCCTACCCGCCGCGGGAAGGGCACGAAGATCGTCGCTATCGCCGCTGGTAACAGTCTTCCACTCGCCGTTACTGTGGAAAGCGCTTCGCCGGCAGAGTGCCATCTCGTCGAAGATGCCCTTGCCGCCAGCTTCCTCGACGAACTTCCCGCCAGGTTGATCGGCGACAAGGCCTATGACTCGGACGGGCTGGACCGAAAAATGGCCGAAGACTACGGAATCGAAATGATCGCGCCGAACCGTCGCAAACGTTCCAAAACACAGGATGGCCGCCCGTTGCGCCGCTACAGGAAGCGATGGAAAGTCGAAAGGCTCTTCGCATGGATGCACAACTTCCGCAGGCTCGTGAACCGATGGGAGTACCACATCGAAAATTACCTCGGAATGGTCCACCTCGCATGCCTTCACATGATGCTCAGATATTTATGAGACCACTTCTAGTATGAAAACAGAAAGATACGGGCCAACGCGTGAGTTGGCGTGGTATAGCCTGTATAACTCCGCAAGGTTAATTGCATCGAGCAGATTGAAACAGAGTGCGAGGAACCAGTGTCGTGAGTGAAGCATACCTTCTGAAACTGCATCAGCCCAGGACGGGTCGTTCTCGGAGTATAAGAATGAAAGGCTCATACGATAATCTCCTCTAACAGAGTCCTGCGTAGGCTAGGAGATCCCAGGTTACCGCCCCTACAGCGAAGATTAGATCTATGGGCGGTGGCGATAAAATTCCAATAAGGCCGGCGGCGATGCCAAGTCCCGCGCAACTGACTGGGCGGAAGTTGAATTTGGAGAGGGTTCCATTTCGGAGAACTGCTGCGGCGTCGCTTCCCTGGCCGACGCGGGCTGAACTCAACTGCGCGACCATAGACTTTTCGATTCCGTAAATGCCGCCTTGGGTTAGCTGATTTAAGAAAGCCTGCCTCTGGTCGAAGGTGGGGTTGAAGGCTCTATCCGCCTCGTTCATCGACGCAGTCACGCCATGTGAACTTAATTCATTTCGCAACCCTTCGAGCCGAGCCACGCCTGTATAGCCGTTGAGTATAGCTGCCTTCCGGGCAAGTGCGTATCTCTGAAGCGCTGAGTTAGATCCACTTTATTGCATATATGCAAATAGAGCGCTCAACGACGTGACGGTGGATGCCCTCTGGGTTATGCTGAGCGATTAGCTTTATACTTCGGCCCAGAAGTTGACTAGGGCGTCTTGGGCGGCGGACGTGACAGCATTGCTTAGCTTGGGAAAGCTTTGTTGGGGGGAGGTATATTCTGCGCGAGGGCTGAGAGGGCCGCGCTCGGCAAGGCGACCGCGGCCGCAGCAGCCATGCTTGATCTAACGAAAATTCGTCTATCCATGGGTGGTGTAGATTCCTTTCTAAGATTGCCTGCGATCTTTCTATTGGGTCATCGAAATGCGGTAGAAATACAGGATAGCGACGCATGATATGCGCCGGATGTCTTCCATGGCGAATGTTTTTGGTGACAATTTGATTTTGCTATAGATACTTGAAGGTATTGGTTTGGTTTGGATGGCCGTCAACCATTGGTTTACCCGGCTCGATGTGCCGGCTGAGCCTCCCTCCTTATTACCTTGCGGGCTGACTGGTGCCGCGGGCTATGAAGGTCCGAGTGATTTGTTTTTTGTGCTTGATCCCCGCTGCGCTGAGAGGTGACACCGACCGATTCTGGCGACAGGGTTGGCTGGTCGCATTGCGAGGATTTCGCTACGGCCCAGCCTCGCGGGCTAAGGCGCGGGGCGCGACCCGATCGGTGCTGCGATGGCCGTCTTACTTGCCGCCTCGAAGATGCTTGCACCGACTGCTGCGCGGGTCAGAGCTCGCGAGCCAGAACTGCGGGTGCTAGCAGGGAGTCAGATGTGGCGCTTGCGCGATCCGGGCCGGAAAGGGAAAAGCGGTACGGGCTCGCGGCGAGAATGGCGTCGAGGATGACAAACGGAGCGTCCGGGATGATGAGATAGAGCCGGTAGCCGGTCCAGGTTACATTGAGCAGCGTCCGTCTTGATTCGGCGTCGATGCGGCCGGAGCGCAGCCGCTTACTGGTTCTGCGGCAGAGGCCGGTCAGCAGGTAGCTGGCGGCTGCGAGGAGGTTGAAGAGAAAGTCCAGGAGGATGCCGAGTCGCTTGGCCGTAAAGTGATAGCGCCCCCACGTGTTGGCGATGGCCAGCGCATCAAGCAGGAAAAACAGGCCGATCAGGATGGATTAGCTGGATTTCATGAGTCCGCGGTCAGTGGCTTTTTCCCAGTAGGGAGCGGCTTCAAAGAGGTAGTCAAAGGTCATGGATTTCCTCGCTGCGCAGTTTTCGGGGGGAGGAAATGAGCGTTCTTGCCGAGATGACCAGATGAAGGAGTCTGAAGTCAGGCGGTGCTCCGCTTTGATCTTTCCCGGAACAAGAGATTAAATCATTTCACCATGATTCTTAGAAGCTTTCTGCGTTCTGCCGTAGTTTTGGGGCTTTGCGCGCCCGTGATCGCCTCGGCGCAAAGTGTGCCGCCACAACTTTTCCAGGGGCTGCATTACAGGCTGATTGGGCCGTTCCGCGCCGGTCGCGCGGTGGCGGTGACCGGTGTTCCGGGGAATAGCACGACGTTTTATTTTGGCGGCGTGGATGGTGGGGTATGGAAGACGACCGACGCCGGGACGGTGTGGAAGCCGGTGTTTGACCACGAGCCGGTGGCGTCGATCGGAGCGATCGAAGTGGCGCCGTCGGATCCGAAGGTGATTTACGTGGGCACGGGTGAGTCGGATATTCGGTCGGACCTGGCCGAGGGCGACGGAGTGTACAAGTCGACGGATGCGGGCAAGAGGTGGACGCACATCGGGCTGACGGCGTCGAAGCAGATCAGCCGGGTGGTGGTGGACCCGGACAACGCGCAGATTGTGTACGTGGGCGTGCTGGGTGATGCGTATGGGCCAAGCCGGGAGCGCGGTGTGTACAAGAGCGTGGACGGCGGCAAGACCTGGGAGCATGTGCTGTACAAGGGGCCGAGCGTGGGTATCAGCGATCTGGCGATTGCGGAGAAGAAGCCCGACGTGCTGTTCGCGGGGACGTGGAATGCGCATCGTCCGCCGTGGAGCCAGTATCCGCCGATCAAAGGGCCGGGCACGGGACTGTATCGCTCAACGGACGCGGGCAAGACCTGGATGCGGATTGAAGGCCACGGGCTGCCGGGTGGAGTGTGGGGCAGGCCAGGCGTGGCCGTGGCTCCGAATGGGCGATTGGTCTACGCGGTGATCAAAACGAGTTTGCCGAAGCTTTCTGGTGTGTACCGGTCCGACGATGGCGGGAGCACGTGGACGCTGGTGAACAATGATCGAAGGCTGACGAGCCGGGACTGGTATTTTGATTCGATCACGGTGGACCCGGAGCATCCGGAGGTGGTGTATGTGCCGAACGTGGCGCTGTACAAGCTGGCTGATGGCGGGAAGGCGCTGACGATTGTGCGGGGCGCGCCGGGCGGTGATGATTACCACCAGATCTGGGTGGACCCGAAGAATTCGGACTCGATGATTCTGGGCGTGGACCAGGGGACTACGCTGAGCCTGGATGGTGGCAAGACGTGGACGCCGTGGTACAACGAACCGACGGCGCAGCTCTATCACGTGATCACGAACGATCAGTTTCCCTACGTGGTGTATGCGGCGGAGCAGGACAGCGGCAGCGTGGGCGTGTTGAGCCGGACGAATCATGGACAGATTACGCCGCGGGACTGGTTCCCGGCAGGCGGCAGCGAGTCGGGCTACATTGCGCCGGACCCTCTGAATCCGAACATCATTTATGAGACGGACACCTATGGCACGGTAACGCGGTGGGACCGGAAGACGTCGCTGTCGCAGGATATTTCGCCGAAGCCGGGGCAGGGGTTCAGCATCTCGGCAATGGATAGGTGGAAGTATCGCGATCCGTGGACGCCGCCGCTGGTGTTTTCTCCGGTGGACAAGCACGCGCTGTATCTGGGCACGCAATACGTGATGAAGACGACGGACGGCGGGCTGCAGTGGACGACGATCAGTCCGGATTTGACGGGCGAGTCGCGGCCGCGGCTGGAGGTGAAGCCGGGCACGGCGCCGACGCCGGAAGAGGCGATCAAAGCCGGCTACGGGGTGGTGTACTCGATTGCGCCTTCGCCGCTGGACGCGAACGAAATCTGGGCGGGGAGCAACACGGGGTTGATTCACCTGACGCTGAATGGCGGCAAGAGATGGCAGAACGTGACGCCGCCGGGGCTGAAGCCGTGGAGCTCGATTTCGATGATCGAGGCTTCGTACTTTGACAAGGGCGAGGCGTGGGTTGCGGTGGATCGCCACCGCATGATGGATAACACGCCTTACATCTACCGCACAACGGACTATGGCAAGACGTGGGCGCTGATCACGAATGGGATTGCGCCGGGGCATTTTGTGCGGGCGGTGCGGGAAGATCCCAAGTCTCCGAATCTTCTGTTTGCGGGCACGGAGTACGGCATCTACGTGAGCTTCGACGGCGGCAGCCGGTGGCAGTCGCTGCAGTTGAATCTGCCGGTGAGTTCGGTGCGCGACATGGACGTTCATGCGAACGACCTGATTGTGGCCACGCATGGGCGGTCGATGTGGATCATGGACGACATGACGCCGTTGCGGCATCTGAGTGCGGAGACTTCGACGGCGAAGCCGATTCTGTTCCCGCCGGAGCCGGCGTACAGGATCGACAATGATTCGTTTCCGGGG
>CAZWSD010000176.1:0-6942 GCA_964636535.1 uncultured Acidobacterium sp.
GGCAAGATCGAAAGGCTGGGCCGACGGATGCGGAATGTGGAAGAGGTTTTCACGGCGCTGAAGGAAAACCTCGACCAGGTACTTTCTAATCTGCAGGATGGCATGATCCTGTTTACAAGCGACGCGCGAGCGATTCTGGTGTCGAATTCGGTGGAGCGTTTTTTGGGAATCCGGCGGGACGATTTGCTGGGCAACGAGGTACGAACGATCTTTGACCGGGAGACAAGGCTTGGCCGGCTGATTCGGGATTCATTCGATGCCGGAATGTCGATTGTGCAGGAGGAGATCACAACCGAGACCGGCCGGAGGATTCAGATTTCCCTGGACTTTATCCACGACGAACAGGCTTCGGGCGCGCAGTCTCTGGGCGCGCTGCTGACGCTGCATGATGTTGAGTCCGTGCAGGAACTGGAGACCGAACTGGAGCTATCTCATCGCATGGCGTCAATTGGACGGCTGACCGCAGGCGTGGGACACGAGGTGAAGAACCCGATCAACGCGATCGTGGTGCATAT
Organism: uncultured Acidobacterium sp.; assembly: GCA_964636535.1. Lineage (GTDB taxonomy): Bacteria > Acidobacteriota > Terriglobia > Terriglobales > Acidobacteriaceae > Acidobacterium. Next base: position 516 of record CAZWSD010000176.1, read on the forward strand.
GGAACTGCTGCGGAACAAGGTTCAACTGGATGGCGGCGCCGCCCATCACGTGGAAGTGATTGAGTCGGAGATTCGCCGGTTGGACCGTGTGGTACAGACGCTGGTGGACTTTTCCCGGCCCGTGGAGTTGCACCTTCGCGATCAAGATTTGCGCCAAACGGTGAAGCAGGTGATGGCGCTGGCGTCGGCGGATCTTGAGGGCCGCGGAGTGACCGTTGTATGCCAGTTGCCCGACGTTCCAGTGATCGTAAAGATTGACGCGGACCTCATCAAGCAGGCCATTCTCAATGTAGTGCTGAATGGGGCGCAAGCGATGCCGGAGGGCGGCAGGCTGGAGGTGAAGCTCACAGAGGATAATCGCTGGGCGACCGTGAGCGTTCGCGATTATGGAACCGGAATTCCCCCGGAGGTTCTGCCGCGGATCTTTGACCTCTACTTCACGACGAAGAAGGACGGGAGTGGCATTGGCCTCGCGATGACGTACCGCATCCTGCAGTTCCAGAACGGCAAGGTTGACGTAGAATCGAAATCGGGACATGGAAGTACGTTCCATTTGTCGCTCCCGCTGGCAATCCCATTGGAGACGCGTCAACGCGAGAGTCAGGATCCTTCTGCAGCTTTGACGGAAGGAACAAGCCTGGTAAAGGGCAATCGATCATGAGAAAGGGCTTCTTCGCTGCATCCGCTCTCATCCTGTTCGCCGTGATGATCGGCTGCCGGCACCGTAGCGCCATGATTGTGATCCCACCGGCGCCGCCGCCTGCCAAGCAGAAGGCTGTTATCCCACAGGCGAGCATCGCGGATCTGCCAGAACTGCCCGCGTCGGCATCGCCGACCGTTGTCCTGGGCGGAGAGGTAGCCCCCATCCCGCCGAAGCGAGATTCGGAGTCTGGCCGCTACCCCCAGCCAGCAACGGGGAGTGCGGGAATCAAATCTGCTGCGAGTCAGAGTTCGGCCGCCGGCGAGGAGATTCCCAACACGACGCCCATCGGATCGCTTTCCGCCGCGCCCAACACTCACGGATTGCCAAGCAGCGCAAACATTGCAACTGAGATCAGTTGGATTCAGGGACAATTGCACGGAATCCGGCGAGTGCTCAATTCGAAGGAGCAGCATACCGCGTCGCAGATCCGCACTTTCCTTGCGAAGGCTCAAAATGCGCTCCAGGCGGGAGACCTGGACGGCGCAAACAACCTGACGACAAAGGCGCGCGTACTGCTGGGCGAGATTCAATAGACATTGAGCCGCTGAGAGATTATCGCTCGCCCCATTTCAGCTTGGCGCGGAGCACGTCGAAGAACCCGGATTTGCTCATGCGGACGAGCCTGACCATGTACTTCGATTTGCAACAGCGCAGTTGATCGCCCACCTGGAGGGCGATGGCCTCCTGTCCATCCACAGTGAGATACGTTTGATCGGGAATGGCAGTTACGCTGAGGTTGAGGTTGGAATTGCCAGGCACTACGAGCGGGCGAAGCGTAAGCAAGTGCGGGCAGACGGGTGTAAGGATGAAAGCGTCGACATTGGGCGCAAGAATCGGCCCGTTTGCCGCCAGCGAATAGGCGGTGGAACCGGTGGGCGTGGAGATAATGACTCCATCGGCGCGGAAGGTTGCGACGAGTTGATGATCGAGCGCGACACGAAAATCGCCCATGCGCGCAATGGAGCCTTTTGAGACCACTACGTCGTTGAGGGCCTCGTGTTCGCTGACCAATTTCCCACCCCGGAACAGTTCGCAGTGCAGCATGGTACGTTCTTCTATGCTGCAGCAAGCCTTGGACCAGCCTTCGAGGTGGTTATAGAGCTCGTCCAGCCGGACCTCTGTGAGGAAGCCGAGCGAGCCGAGGTTCACACTGAGAATAGGCACGCCAGTCTTTGCGAAGATGCGGGCCGCGGCCAGGAGCGTTCCATCACCGCCGAGGACGATGACCAGCTCTGGATTCTCAGCCGGCAATTCATGTCTTGGGAGAATGTGCCCATCGTGGGTGTAGGCTCCTGCCTCTTCACCCAGAATCGGCTCGTAGCCGTGAGCATGCAACCAGAGCACAAGCTCCGGCAATATTCGCTTGAGTTCCTGCTTTTGAGGTTTTGCGATAATGGCTACGCGGCGCATAAGCATCAGTTTAGCCGCAAACCTGCTTGATCCAGCGGGCATGGAGCAGGAATTCGCGATTCCCTTCCGCGCCGGTGATGGGTGAGTCAATGACGTCGAGCACGGTTCCGCCAGTCGCATGGACTGACTCTCTGGCACGATTTATAGCGAATTGCCAGCCTTCAGGATCGCGCACGATGCCGCCTTTGCCCACGCGTTCCCGGCCCACCTCAAACTGGGGCTTAACGAGGATGACAGCGTCCAGCACGAAGCCTTCGGCCGCATTCTTAAGCGCGGAAGTAACGACGGGCGGCAACAGGAGCGTCGTCGAGATGAACGAGACATCCATCGCAAGAAATTCAATGCCGGGCGGAAGGTCGCCGGGGGAGAGATTGCGGGCGTTGGTTCGTTCCATGAGAGAGACACGGTCATCGCGGCGGAGGGGCTCGGCTATCTGACCGTAACCGGTATCGATCGCGAGGACACGCGCCGCGCCGTGCTGCAGCATGCAGTCGGTAAAGCCTCCGGTAGAAGCTCCAACGTCAAGGCAGGATCTGCCGGTGAGATCGATTTGCCAATGTTTGAGCGCGGCTTCAAGTTTGAGGCCTCCGCGGCTGACGTATCGCAGATCGTCGCCGAGGAGGCGCAGCGCAGCAGTTTGATCGACGGCATGACCGGGCTTGGTGATCTTCTGCTCATTGACCAGCACGCGCCCGGCAAGAATGAGGGCCTGTGCCCGCTCACGCGAGCGGACCAGACCGCGTTCCGCCATCAGTTTGTCGAGGCGCACCTTCATGGGTTAGTGTTTTTATCCTAACGGGATTGTGACGCAGTTGTGCAGCCTGAAGCGGGCGCCATTCTGCAAGCATCCCGGTTACAAATTAAATCCATCCAAGCAGATCGGGATCTTTCAATGACCAAGACGAAACCAATCACTCTCGCAATAGATATTGGCGGCACCGGCGTAAAGACGATGCTGCTGGATGAAACCGGCAAGCCGATCAGTGAACGGTCACGGGTTCCTACACCGCAGCCTCCGACTCCAGAGAATGTGATGGAGGCCCTGGACCAATTGCGCAAGCAGGTTGCGGGCTTCGACCGTGTGAGCATCGGGTTTCCCGGCGTTATCAAGGACGGGGTGACTTATACGGCGGTGAATCTCGATCCGTCATGGGTTGGGTATCCGTTTGCCAGCGCCATCCGGAAGCGGTGGCGCAAGCCCGTGCGAATGGCGAATGACGCCGCGGTGCAGGGCTTTGCGGCTATTCGCGGCAAGGGAGTCGAGCTGGTGCTAACTCTGGGGACGGGGCTGGGTTCGGCGATTTACACGAACGGCCACCTTTGCCCGGGGCTGGAACTGGGGCATCATCCCTGGCGCAAGGGCCTGACATACGAGGACTACCTGGGCAAGGATGGATATGAGAAATATGGCAAGAAGAGATGGAATAAGCTTCTGGCCAAGGCGATTGAGCAAACCTCGCGCACCTTTAACTGGGACCACCTTTACATCGGCGGGGGCAACGCCAAGCATATTACTCTCGCCCCCAACCCGAGAATCACTGTGATCAGCAACGAAGACGGTCTGCTGGGCGGCGCAGCCTTGTGGGGCGATAGAGAAGTCTAGAAAGAAGGCGCGCTGCCTGAGGGCGGCAGCGCGTCCTTCCTTTCGTGCGGATTGAGCTACTTTGCGACCGCCCGTTCAGCGTGCAGCTTTTGAAGCGGATAGACTGAAGTTCTCTTCCGGTGCATGGCGGCGATGCCCTCGGCTGCGGCGCGCGCGGCCGCGATGGTGGTAATCGTAGGGATACGTTGTGCGACCGCGGCGCGGCGAATGGCCTTCTCGTCAAAGAAAGTATCCTGACCGCGCGGCGTATTCACGATGAGCTGGATACGCTCGCCCTTGATGAGATCCACGACGTTCGGGCGACCCTCTTTCACCTTGTAGACCTGCTCGACGGTCATCCCGGCGGCCTGCAAGACCCTTGCGGTACCTTCGGTGGCGACAATCTGAAAGCCCAGGTCGACATACTGTTTGGCGAGCGGCACGAGTGCGGTCTTATCGTGGTCGTTCACACTGAAGAAGACCGTGCCGGAGGTGGGCAAAACGAGTCCTGCAGAGAGTTGCGCTTTGGCGAATGCCTCGCCGAAGTTATCCGCCACGCCCATGACTTCGCCGGTAGACTTCATCTCCGGGCCGAGAACCGTGTCTACGCCAGGAAACTTGTTCCAGGGGAAGACGGGTGACTTAACGTAGTAGTGCGAGCCCGTGCTGAGATCCTGGCCCGTGGCCACGTACTCCGGCAGGAACTCGCGCAGCTTGCGGCCGGTCATGAGCCGAGAAGCAATCTTTGCGAGTGGCACGCCGGTGGCCTTGGAAACGTACGGTACGGTGCGCGAGGCCCGCGGATTCACTTCAATCACGTAAACCTTGTCCCGCTGGATCGCGAATTGGATATTCACCAGGCCGATCACGTTGAGCGCGCGGGCCAGTTTGCGGGTATTTTCCCGGATGGTATCGAGCACCCGGGGGGTCAGATCAACCGCCGGCAGCACGCAGGAGGAATCGCCGGAGTGAATGCCGGCTTCCTCGATGTGCTGCATGATTCCGGCAATCACAACGTCGGCGCCGTCACAGAGCGCGTCCACATCGACTTCCACAGCGTCCTCCAGGAAGTGGTCGATGAGGATGGGCCGCTCCTGCGAGTATTCAACGGCTTCCTTCATGTAATGGGAAACGGCCGAGGCGTCATACGCGATGACCATGGCGCGTCCGCCCAGGACATAGGATGGCCGCACCAGAACGGGATAGCCGATGCGGTCTGCGCTCGCGAGCGCCTCTTCCACGCTGGTGGCAGTAGCACCCTGAGGTTGCGGAATTTGTAACTCTTCAAGCAACTTCCCGAAGCGCTTTCGATCTTCGGCAAGATCGATGCTTTCGGGCGACGTGCCGATGATGTTGACGCCGGCCTGCTTGAGCCGGAGGGCGAGGTTGAGCGGGGTCTGGCCTCCGAACTGGACGATCATGCCGGCTTCCGCGCCGCCTGAAGTTTCGTGCTCGTAAACCGAGAGCACATCTTCCAGCGTCAACGGTTCGAAATAAAGACGGTCGCTGGTGTCATAGTCTGTGGAAACCGTCTCGGGGTTGCAGTTGACCATGATGGCTTCATAGCCATCGTCCTTGAGAGCAAAGGCCGCATGGCAGCAACAGTAATCGAACTCAATTCCCTGCCCGATGCGATTAGGACCGCTGCCCAGGATGATGACTTTACGCTTGGAAGTCGGAGGGGCTTCGTCCTCTTCCTCGTAGCAGGAGTAGAAATAGGGCGTCGCGCTTTCGAACTCGGCGGCGCAGGTGTCTACCAGCTTGTAGACGGGAGCGAGTTTGTGTTTACGGCGCAGCTTGCGGACTTCTTCGACCCCGCCATTGCCACTCATGCCCCAGATTTCAGCCAGCCTCTCATCGGAAATGCCCATGCGCTTGGCTTTGCGCAATTCTTCCGCTGAGACATTCGACGGAGCAGTGTCGGCGAGCTTCGCAATTTCGTCAGTGACTTCTTTGATCTGGTAGAGGAACCATGGGTCCATCGATGTCACGCGCGCGACTTCGCGCACGGAAAGCCCCTGGCGAAAGGCGAAGCGGATATAGCTCATGCGCTCAGGCTGCGGGGTGACGAGGCGCTGGGTGAGTCGGCGCGGCTCCAGAATTTCTGCACCGACGCGCTTGCCAGTCTCAAGCGAGCGCAGAGCCTTCATCAGCGATTCCTTGAAGGTGCGCCCGATGGCCATGACCTCGCCGACCGACTTCATCTGCGGGCCGAGGCTTTCGTCCGCGCCCGGGAACTTCTCAAATTGCCACTTGGGAATCTTGGTTACAACATAATCGATGGTGGGCTCGAAGCAGGCCGGAGTCTTCTTCGTAATGTCGTTGGGAATTTCGTCGAGGGTGTAGCCAACGGCGAGCTTGGCCGCGATCTTGGCGATTGGAAAGCCGGTGGCTTTGGATGCCAACGCCGAGGAGCGCGAGACGCGTGGATTCATCTCGATGACGACCATGCGGCCGTTTTGCGGATTGACGGCAAACTGCACGTTGGAACCGCCGGTTTCAACGCCGATCTCGCGCATGACAAGAATCGCGGCGTCGCGCATGGCCTGGTACTCGCGGTCGGTAAGGGTTTGTGCAGGGGCAACGGTAATGGAGTCGCCGGTGTGGACGCCCATCGGATCGATGTTTTCAATCGAGCAGATAATGATGACGTTGTCGGCCAGGTCGCGCATGACTTCGAGTTCAAATTCCTTCCAGCCGAGCACGGATTCCTCAATGAGGCATTCGTGGAC
>CAZWSD010000177.1:0-1769 GCA_964636535.1 uncultured Acidobacterium sp.
CGCAATCGCATCCTCGCTCACCTGCGTATGGATGTGCAGCGCCACCTCGCCGCCCTCGGCCGGCAGCGCCGTAAACGTCGGCACGCCAATCATCACGTCGTAGCCCACGCCCCCGCACTCCACAATCACTTGTCCCGGTTGTTTCGCAATCAGCTTGCCGCGCAGGTGTGCAATCATGCTCTAACCCCTGCGCCGGTAGCGGATTTCAAACTCATACCCCGCATTCGGCGGAAACAACCCCGCCATATGCCGCAGCCGCTCGGCCAGCGCCGGCGCCGCCAGCAGCGGATACTCCCGCTCCCGCAGGTCGTTGTAGTCAAAATCCACCGTCATCGCCAGCATGTAAATCGCCAGCGCGTCGGCAAACGCCGCCTCAAAAAACTGTGTCTTGGCCTTTTCATCGCCGCTCCCGGCCCGCTGCCGATAATCCCATCCGTCTTGGCTCGTCTCGCCCCGCACCTGCATCTCCGCCTGCCGCCACACCAGTTCGTGAAAACTCTCCGGCGCGCCCACCGCCTCCACAAACTGATGTCCCACGTTGATAAAGAACTCAAACGCCAGCGCAAACCGGTCCTGCATGATCCGCGTTGAAATAAACGTGCACTCCGCACTCCCAAAAGAGGCATTCTTGTGGCAAATCGCCCGGTCGCTCAGCTCCTGCGAGTAATCCGGAGCAATCTGCACCGCGTCGCCCTCCGCGATTGTCAGCGGAACAAAATAATACGCCCTCCGCTGCAGCGCCCCGGCCACCCCGGCCGGTATCGCCTCCACGATCCGCTCAATCTCTTCGCCCGCCGGTTGCGTTTCGCCAAACATCGCGTAAAAAACGCCGTTCGACGCCTGCCTCACCTGCGCCTGCTGCGTCACCTGCACTGCGGGAATCAATGCCGGAGCCTGCGCCGCCGGGCTGGGGGTCTCATCCATATCTCCTGTATTCTAGGGCATGTCGACCGGGTTCCGGCTGAAACTCTCGCGAACACCGGCCCGGCAACCCACTCCGCGGGAGGCATCTTCCCATGGCGCTCGTAACCATCCCCCTGGGCCAACTCACCGGCCAGCCCACAGATCAGACCCGCGCAGGCACATCCGCCATCCCCACCCAGGCCCGTCACCTGCAGACACTGGACTGGTGCGCCCGCCTCGAAGGCGGCGACATCCTCTTCTTCCCGCAGTCCCCCATTTCCTTCACCTCCGACGATCTCGCCTTCCTGCGCGGCCAGCAGCAAACCGGCAGCAGCCTGCACAAGAACATCGCCTACAAGCCCAGCGTCGACAAGCTCAGCGGCTTCGACGCCAAATCCGCCAACACCGCTGACATCGAACGCCTCCACACCATCATGCGCGGCTACTCCCGGCAGGTCGTCCACTTCCTCACCACCTTCCTCGCGCCCTACCGCGCCCAATGGCGGCTCGACTACGCCAGCTTTCGCCCCCTCGAAGAGCAGAACCGCAACCTACCCCTCCGCCGCCGCAACGACCTCCTCCATACCGACGCCTTCCCCACGCGGCCCACGCACGGCGCCCGCATTCTCCGCTTCTTCAACAACATTCACCCCTCCCAGACCCGCGACTGGGTCGTCGGCGACCCCTTCGCCCAGACCGTCCGCCAGTTCTCGCCCTCGCAGATCGCGCCCCATCCCGGCAACTCCGCTTCCCGCGCCGGCAAATCCCTCGCCCGAGCCTTCGGACTCGGCAAAGCCATCCCCGCGCTCAAGCGCACACCCTACGACGACTTCATGATGCGCTTTCACAACTTCCTCAAGGAAAAC
>CAZWSD010000177.1:1779-6940 GCA_964636535.1 uncultured Acidobacterium sp.
CTCCAGTTGGATGGTCTACACCGACACCGTACCCCATGCCGTCCTCGCAGGCCAATATGCTCTGGAGCAGACCTTTCTCGTCGAACCGCAAGCCCTGGTCCAGCCGGAAAGCTCCCCGCTCCGCATCCTCGAACAAATCGCCGGCTCCCCGCTCGTATAGCACTGCAGGCAACCGGATGCATCAGCATCGGGTGCGCCCTTGAGCACGGTAAGGTGCTTTGAGACAGCAGGCTGTGAAACGCAGGCGTCCGTGGTCAGAGCGCGCACGGTCTGCTCGCCTTGGCGGCAGGGCTGCTCGAAGAGGGCGCGTCGGGTCGGAAGCGAAAGGCGGGATTGCGGTTGGATGCCGTCACGGCAAATCCAAAACCATTCGGTTATGGCTTTGTCAAAAACAAAAAATGCGGCGCCAGGGGATGACCCCTGTCTTCCTCGCGATGAACAGAAGCATAGGGTGCCGCGCGCGGGACGTGCCGGAAGAGACGCAATGGGATGCGTTGAATTTGGCGGGGCCGGGTCGCGGTTGCGCGCCGGCCCCGCGAAAACGACTGGCTATCAGGCGATCTCGCGCATGCGGGTGACCTGATCGGCCTGGGGCCCTTTCTGGCCCTGGATGATATCGAACTCTACTTCGTCCCCTTCTTTGAGGCTTTTGTAGCCGTCGATCTGGATCGCACTGTAGTGCACGAATACGTCGGGTCCGTCATCGCGGCCGATGAAGCCGTAACCCTTCGCGTTGTTGAACCACTTCACTTTGCCTTTGTATTCAGCCACAAGCCCTGGACCTTCCTGAAGCGAATTTCGGTGGAGAGGAGTTCCATTCGGCCTGAGGCTCGTTTGCGCGAGTCTCGATGCTTTGGTTATCCGTGCCGGCTCTGCGAGTCTTGCTGGGCGAGTTCTTTGTCGCCTACTTCTTCTTGCCCAGGGAGCGCGCGAAGCTGAGTACAGAGATGAGCGTTTTGCCGTCCTGAACCTGTCCCCTCTCAATCAGACGTAGCAACTCAGAAAGGGGCACACGAAGTAATTCGATGGATTCGTCATCTTCCGGGGCGGAGGGGCCTGGGATGAGGTCCTCGGCGAGGAAAACCTGCATCCATTCGCCCAGGAAGCCCGGACTGGCGAAGTAGCGGGTGAGGTGGGTCCATTTGCGCGCGGTGTAGCCCGTTTCCTCCTGAAGCTCCCGCTTGGCGGCGCGGAGGCGGCCTTCGCCGGGCTCCATTTTGCCGGCGGGAACCTCGTAGAGGAACTGTCCCGCAGCGTGCCGGTACTGGCGCTCGAGGACGATGTCAGGGTCGCGCTTGCTGCGCGAGCTGTCCACCGGGAGGATGACCACCGACCCATTGTGGCGGATGATATCGCGCCGCTGGGTCTTGCCGGCCTGCTCCTCCACCTGTTCGGTGTAAATGCGGAAAAGCGGGCCTTCATAGCGCAGCTCAGAGGAGAGAACGCGGGCGCGGCGCCCGGGATTGATCTTCAGGCCCTTCACGAGCGGGGCGCTTTCGCCGCGCTTGCCGGGGCTTTTAGCGGCGGCTCCCGGGGCGGCGCGGTTCTTTACGGCGGGTCTGGAGGCTTTGGGCGCGGCGGCGTTGCGCTGCGTAGACTTGGCGGGCATGAGGTCTCCTCAAAAATTTCGCTCTTGTGGGTACGGTACCATCCCCCTAGACCCGAAGTTCAACGGGGCGGGGACGCGCGATGACTGAAGAGCGGCGGAGGAAAGTGGCGCGGGGCGCCGTAGCCCTGGTGGGGCTGGGAAACTGGGGGACGTCGCTGGCGCGCGCCATGTTGCGCTCTGAGTGGACCCTGCGCGAGGCCGTGGTTCGGCGGCGGGCGAGCAGGCGGTCCGCGCTGCCGGTGCGGGAGTGGGGTGAGGCCGCACTCGACGCTGAGGTGGTCTGGCTGTGCGTTCCCGATGACGCAATTCAGACGGCCTGCGCGGAACTGGTCCGGCGGAAGGGGCATCTGCGCGGACAGATGGTCGTCCATTCGAGCGGTGTGCGGACGGCCGGGGCGCTGGAAACGGCGCGGCAGGCGGGCGCGCGGGTGGGGGCGGTGCATCCGGTGATGACGTTTCCGGGGCGGAGGGTGGTGAGCTTGAAGGCCGTCCTCTTTGGAGTGGAGGCAGAGGACGCGGCGTGCCGGAAACGGCTCAGGGAACTGGTGCGGGCGCTCGGCGGCGAGCCGTTCCCAATCGCGGCGGAGAGCAAAGTGCTGTATCACGCGGCGGGCACCATCGCCTCTCCACTGCTGGTCAGCGCGCTCACCGCGGCAGAAGAATTGGCGCGGCTGGCTGGACTCTCACGGGACGTTGCCGCGAAAATGACAGGAGTCCTCGCCGCAGCAACGCTGGACAACCTGCGAAAGCGCGGCGCGGCGAACAGCTTCAGTGGTCCCCTCGCGCGGGGCGATACGGGAACCATTCGCTTGCATCTTGAGGCGCTCGGGGAGCATCCAGTTTTAGCCGGAGTTTATCGGGCGCTCGCGCAACATGCGCTCGAGTATCTGCCGGTGAAGGAACGCGAGGCGATCCGGGCGCTGATGGAGCGGAAGTCTTGACCTGCGGGCGCGCCTTGCGAGGCCGAACATGGCTTGCAGGATATTTTGAGGGGAGAACCAGATAGCCGGTGGAGACACACTGTTACCCGATCACGATTGTGCCGCATCTGCATCGGTTGTTTATCGATTATGCCGGGAGCGAGACAGCCCTGCGACCGTTTTACGCGGTGAGTCCGCGAGACGAAATGTGGGCGGCGGGCGGCGTGGTATTTCCGGGAGATCGCGCGGCGCTGGCCGCGCGGCTGCAAGCGCAGAACCAGGCGTGGGGCGCGGGCGCGGCGACGCTTGAGAATATTGATCGCATTCGTAATGGCTCGAAGGTAGTAGTCACCGGTCAGCAGGTGGTCCTCTTCGGAGGTGCCCTTTTTACGATCTACAAGGCGGCGACCGCGATTGCGCGGGCCCGGGCGGCGGGCGCGGTGCCGGTCTTCTGGATGGCGACCGGAGATCACGACCTGGAGGAAGTCATCCACGTGACGCTGGCGACGCGGCATCACCTCAAGACCCTGCGGCTGGAAACGGAGACTCCCCCTGGGCCGCCGGTGGGCGCGATCAGGCTGGGCAAGGGCATCGACGCGGTGCTGGAGCAGGCCCGGGAGATCCTCGGCGATGTTCCCGAGATGCAATTGCTCCGCGAGGCATACCGGCCGGAGGCGACTTTCGGCGATGCGTTTGCCCGCCTGCTCCTCAAGGTGTTCGCGCGGCAAGGACTGGTCGTAATCGACGCAACAGCGCGCGAGTTTCACGCCGCGGGCGCACGCGTGCTGCGGGCCGCCATTGAGCGGGCCGACGAACTGGAGGCCCTGCTGCACGAGCGCGACAAGCTGCTCGCCGAGCGCGGATACCACTCCCAGGTGCTGGTGGCGCCAAAGAGCAGTTTGCTGTTTTTGATCGACAAGGAGACAGGCGCGCGGCAGGCCTTGAAGCGGAACGGCGGCGGGCAGTGGTCGGCCGGCAAAAACGCGCATTCGACGGCGGAACTGATAACGATTCTGGAGAGCGAACCGGAGCGGCTCAGTCCGAATGCGCTCCTGCGGCCGGTTTTTCAGGATGCGATTTTACCGACCCTGGCCTACATCGGGGGGCCGGCCGAGATTGCCTATTTCGCGCAGACTGAGGTGTTGTATCAGGCGCTGCTCGGGAGGGTCACTCCAGTGCTGCCGCGATTGAGCGCCACGGTCGTCGACCCGGCAACGCGGAATGCGATGACAAAGTTCGGCGTGAGCCTTGAGGACCTGTTCCGCCTGCCGCCCGACCAGATGACGCAGCGCCTGGGCGCGCGCGCGATGCCCGTCGAAGGCAAGCAACAACTCGCCGCGGCCGGCCAGGCGGTGGACCGCGAGCTGACCGCGCTGCTCCAGTGGATGCACGAAATGGACGCCGGACTGGGGCGCAGCGCCGATACCGCGTCGCGCAAAATTCGCTACCAGATCAACCGGCTGCGCCGGATGGCGGCCAAGTTCCAACTGCAGAAGGACGAAAGCATGCGCAGGCGCGTGGACGCCCTCTACCTGGCCCTGTATCCCAGCCTCCGCCTGCAGGAGCGCGCTGTGGCCGGCCTGACCTACCTGGGCAAATATGGCGATGGGCTGGTTGACGCCGCACTGGCGGCGGCAACCGAGCTCTGCCCGGGACACCGCGAAATTCAGCCCTAGATTTTGCTGCAGATGAAGCACCGGACCGGCGCCGGATTGCAACCCGCGGGCGAGAGTGCTAGATTCCGCGATATGGCAGGAAAATACGAGTCGACGATAGAGGTGGCTTGCCCGGACTGCGGCGCGACGTTGAAAATCGACGCGAAGACGGGGGCCGTCATCGCGCATACGCCGGCCCCAAGAAAGCGCACGTTTGAGGATTTCGAAACGGCGGCCAAGGCCATGCGCGAACAGGAAGAGCGCAAGCACAGCATCTTCAAGCAGTCTGTCGACGCGGAGAAAAACCGCGGAGATCTGCTGGAAAAGAAGTTTGCCGAAGCCTTGAAGAAGGCCAAGGAAACGCCCGACACGGAGAAACCGTTCCGGGATTTTGATTTGGATTGAAGCCGAGGATTGCGGAGATGGCGATGCATACAGAGATTCAGTCAAGCGAAGCTGAGGTGAAGATTACGAACGGCGTGGTGGAGACGCCGCGCGACGTATCGTTTTCGCGGGCGGCAGCGGCAAGTTCTCTGGTGGCCTCGGCGGCGCTTCTCATGGCCGGCAAGCGCAAGAGCGCGATTGCGGCAGCCATGGCCGCCGGCGCCATCGCGGCGCTGGAAAGACCAGACGTCGTAAAACGCATCTGGAACAGCATTCCGGATTATCTGCGGCGCGGACAGGATTTCCTGGTGAAGGTCGAAGACATGGTCAGCGAGATCTCCGCGCAAAGCGAGAGGTTGCGCGATTCGCTGCGCCGCAACGACTAGCCGCCATTTCTCACGGGAGTCGGGGATGCAGTAGAGGCGGGATGAGAAAAAAGAAGGCAAAGGCCGCTGTTTTTATGGCATAACTGCGTTGTCTAGACGGAGTGAAATGCCACAAAAGAAAGCGGCCTTTGATGACAGAGTGTAGTCAAGAAACGTTCTCGTTTGCATCACATTTTTCGCGCTGTGTGGAAGCCGGGTTTACTGGCG